>PKUH01000096.1 GCA_002869615.1 Desulfuromonas sp.
AAATATCCTTAGGTAATCCGAGAATTAGTTGCAACAGGACTTATAGTAAAGCCCCGCCCTTGGAAACAGGCTGGGGCTATATTTTATTGTAAGTCGTGATTAATAGGAAACCCTACCCCCCCCTGTGTCCGATTTCATTGAACCACTACAGACCACTACATCAATGACGAAAGCATCCTAGCAGTAATAAATTATTTAGCAAGCTTGACTCTCGACAGCCCTGTATGTAATGTTAACATGTGAACACATATTAAAGTGAGGATATATAGATGGCAAATGTTTCTTGTCAAATCAATGTTATTCATCAAGAGAAGGTTTCACAAGCTCAAGGCAATATGCCAGAGGAATCGATCCTGAATGAAACGGCTGAGGTCTTCAGTTTACTTGGGGATCTTTCTAGAATCAAAATTCTTCAGGCATTGTGTACAACAGAATTGTGTGTTTGCGATCTTGCCGCGATTCTCGGAACTTCATCCTCGGCTGTTTCACATCAGCTCCGTTTGTTGCGGTCTAAAGGTATTGTCCGTTTCCGCAAGGAAGGGAAAGTTGCCTACTACTCACTTGCCGACGAGCATGTTCGGCAACTCCTGAACCAAATGAACGAACATGTACAGGAGTGCTAATCATACTCGATAAGCAAATACTCGAAAGTCACATAATATGGATACTATCATTACAGGAGTACTCCTTGAATGCTGGGAAATCCTCAAAGATGCGGCACCATACGTTCTTTTTGGATTCTTCGCGGCGGGAATTTTAAAAGCACTGATTCCTGAACAATTTGTTTCAAAACACCTTGGCCACAACGGGACGGGTTCTGTTTTTAAAGCCTCTCTGTTCGGCATCCCCCTTCCCTTGTGTTCTTGCGGTGTTATCCCAGTTGCAATAGGATTGCGCAAACAGGGTGCAAGCAAAGGTGCGACTGCTTCGTTTTTGGTGTCCGTGCCGGAAACCGGTGTTGATTCTGTTGCCATCACCTGGGCTCTTCTTGACCCCTTGATGACAGTCGTGCGTCCCGTCGCTGCATTTTTCACAGCAATGGCCACCGGTATCCTGATCAACCTGATCCCTGAAAAGAAGGAAGCAGAAAGACTTATAGAGGTTGACAATTGTGGCTGTAGTGATTCAAGCGAACATGATAAGTCCTCTCATCCTCAGAGCACGCTTGTACAAAGATTTAAAGAGGGCTTGAAATATGCTTTTTCGGACCTGTTAAAGGATATCGGCGGTTGGTTGATGCTCGGAATAGCGATTGCAGGTGTTATCTCTTATTATGTCCCAGATGATTTCTTCGCAAAATACATGGGAGGTGAATTCAGCTCCCTGCTCATCATGCTGGTTGTCGGCATTCCGCTTTATATTTGCGCAAGTGCTTCAACCCCGATTGCAGCCGCCATGATCCTGAAGGGGCTCTCACCAGGGGCGGCTCTAGTTTTCCTACTGGCCGGTCCGGCGACCAATGCTGCAACAATGACTGTTATTGCAAAGCATCTCGGTAAGGCCGCTACTGTGATTTATGTTGCCGTCATCGCAGTTTCCTCACTTGTGATCGGCTGGATCGTGAATCGACTCTATGCTTGGCTGGAGATCGACATTACCGAATGGATTAATCTGGCAGAGCACTCCACAGAATCGATTCTTTATCCAATATCGGCAATAATCCTGTTGCTTCTTTTGTTATGGAATTTTATCCCTCGCAAGAGAACTGATCATAGTGACCATTGTTTCGAGAAACCTGGAGAAAGCTGACGATCCACTTGCTGCTGACAGTTTGTCAGAAAATTCATAAACATTAACTCGACTATTTTTTGATAATATCCATCTATGAATCCAAATGTTAAACAAAAAGCCTATCTTAATCTCCCTGCATTGGGCTTCATTCTCGCCAGTCTGCTGCTCGGATGTGCACTCGCATTCGTGACCTGGCACAACATCGATCGTGAGAAGCAGCTGATGGAGAGCTTTCTTCTTGAAGAAGCCCAGACCTTGATCAGGGCCTTCGAAGCAGGAGCACGAACCTCCATGATGATGGAATCGCGAAGCGGTAATCTCGCGACGCTGGTCAGGGAAACCGCACGCGAAGAAAGCATCGCCTATATTGTGATCCGTGATGAGAAAGACCATCTCCTCGCCAGCGCGGGAGACTTTACGGGCCAGAGTCTACTCTCTGTTCATGCAATCTTGAAATCGAATAATCCTTTAACCCGTTCTTTTGAGGATGACACAGGCGGCTCCGTATTTGAGGTCGCCAAGGAGTTCAGTCCCCTGGCCATGATGCCGATGCGTTCGGGGATGATGCAGCGCTGGCAAAGATGGTGTGGCATGCCGGGCCGGGGTGAAACAGAAGCATGTCGGCAGGTGATCTACCTGGGTCTTTACACCAGGAACTTCGATGCCGCCCGGGCAGAAGACTTTAAACAGAGCCTGATTCTGCTTGGCATCCTGTTCCTGTTGGCTACTGGCGGCTTATACGCTCTGTTTCTTGCCCACAGAAATCAGGTTACCAGGGCCGCACTGGAAAATATGAAGCTGTATACCACAAACGTCATCAGCAGTATGCCGACAGGCCTGATCACTATCGACACGGATCGGAAAATTGTTTCGGCCAACCCGAAGGCGATCGAACTGTTTGACTGCCCCGAACAGGATATGCGAGGCAAAACTCTCCAGCAACTGACAGGTCCTGAAGAATGTTCTCTGGCACCTTTTCTGCGGGCCGGAAAGGAATTCATAGACCAGCCGATGGAATGTATTCGTAAGGATGGCGAAACGATTCCCCTCAAGGTCAGCGCTTCCCATTTGCGTGATATTGACGACAGCTTGCGGGGCATGGTTCTGATTCTGCGTGACCAGCGTGAAATCCGGTCCATGGAAGAAATGCTGGAGCGCTCGCGGCGCCACGCGGCCCTCGGCAGAATGGCTGCTGGCATCGCCCATGAAATCCGCAATCCACTCGGAACCTTACGCGGATTTGCCCAGTATTTCGCCCGCCTAGGAAACAAAGACTCCAAGGCAGAAGAGTATTCGGAAATGATGGTCGCCGAGGTTGATCGCCTCAATCGAACGGTCTCCGCCTTACTGCAATTTTCAAGACCACGCGAACCCGAACTGACCGATGCCAATCTCAATCAGTTATTGATCAAAACAAAGACCCTCATCCAGTCTGACACTGATAGTCACCACGTCGATTTCCGTTTAAATTTACCGAAAACGGAAATCGTCGCATCAGTCGATCCTGACCTGATTCTTCAGGCGGTTCTGAACCTTTTGCAAAACAGTATCGCCGCCGTGTCAGATAACGACCTAATCGAACTCGGTCTGGAAAAAGAGGCCGATTACGTCACTATCCGGGTGCGTGATACCGGTAAAGGAATGACCGTGGAAGAGCAGTCGAAGATGTTCGATCCGTTCTTCACAACCCGCAAGGACGGTACCGGACTGGGGATGGCCGTGGTGCTCCAGATTGTTGAACAGCATCGGGGTCGAATAGAAGTCGATAGCGAAACGGGTCGAGGCACCTGTGTCGAACTGATTTTGCCAGAGAAGGGACGAACCGATGTCAATCAATAACAAGACCATTCTGATTGTCGATGATGATCAGTCTCATCGCACCATGCTCAAAGCCAATCTCGGCGCCGAATGGCAAAATGTCATCGAGGCCGATGATGGCGACGTCGGCGTACATCTGGTAAAAGAGCGAAATATCGACCTGGTTCTGCTCGATCTGAAAATGAAGCGGATGGGGGGAATGGAAGCGCTTTCGGCTATCCATGAAATTAATCCCCAGCTTCCCGTCATCGTTATTACTGCCTTCTCTTCGGTCGAGAGCGCGGTCGAAGCGATGAAAAAGGGAGCGTTCGATTATGTGACCAAGCCGGTAGATGCCGAGGCGCTGCTTCTGACGGTCGCTCGTGCGCTTGAATTCTACACCCTGAAAAAGGAAAATGCCTCGCTGAAACAGCGACTGGACGACAAGTTCGATTTCGGCAATCTTGTCGGCAGCAGCCAGGCACTGCGTGAACTGGGTGAGACCCTTCAATTGGTCGCCCCAAGCGATGCCATCGTACTCATTTCTGGAGAATCCGGAACCGGGAAGGAACTGGTCGCCGGAGCGGTTCATCACAACAGCCAGCGCAAGGACAAGTCGTTTATCAAGGTCAACTGTGCTGCCCTGCATGAAAACCTCTTGGAGAGCGAATTGTTCGGTCATGAGAAAGGAGCGTTCACCGGAGCAACGGAACAGCGCAAAGGCCGCTTCGAGCTGGCCGACAAAGGTACGCTGTTTCTCGATGAAATCGGAGATATGTCGGCTACCACCCAGGCGAAAATCCTGCGGGTCTTGCAGGAGGGTGAATTTGAGCGTCTCGGCGGAACGAAAACTCTCAAAACAGACGTCCGGGTGATTACCGCCACCCACAAAGATCTCGAAAAGATGGTTGATGAAGGGACTTTCCGTCAGGACCTCTACTTCAGGCTTAGCGTCGTCCCCTTGCACCTTCCCCCTCTTCGCGAGAGACCAATGGATATTCCCGCGCTGGCCGAACACTTTCTGGCCCGATATAGCCAAAAGAACAAAAAAGACATCCGCAGCTTCCATTCAGACGCTATCGAAGCATTGTTGTCTTACGCATGGCCGGGGAACATCCGCGAACTTGAAAATGCCATCGAGAGGGCCGTTATACTGTGTCTCGACGAGCAGATATCGGTACAGCATTTACCAGCGCAGGTTCAACAGACTTTTCAAGATACCGAAAGTCACCCGTTTGCAATTCGGCCAGGACTCTCGCTCAAAGACATGGAAAAAGAACTAATCCTTTCAACGTTGCGCCAGACGGATAACAACCGTACGCGTGCCGCAGAAATTCTCGGTATCACCCGTCAAACCCTGCAAAACAAACTCAAGGAATACGACCTGAACTGATACTGTCAAATATTTTGACAATCAGCCGGATCTCCCCACGATAGCTGTAAAAAAATTTTCCGCCACCCGCACACCAAAAAAACAAAATCTAAACAAATCAACACGTTATCAACTTGGCACCCGCATTGCTCTTTATATGGTCAACACTGACCGAAAGGAGCATTTGTATGTTGAAGACTATTTTACTATTTCTTGTTGCTGCCGGAATGACACTTCTGCTGTCCGGTTGCGGCCACTGGGGCTGCTGGGGTGACCACAATCACAATAACCATTCTTCGCACTCCCATTATCGGGGTTGCGGACATTCTGGGTACTAGGAGGGTATATGTTCTGTGGACCAGGGTCCGCCTGGAGCGGATGGCATATGGGAGGTTGGTTTATGCCGGGCTTCTTTATGCTGATAATTTTCGCCATCATTGTGTGGCTTTTATGGCGGCGTCAATCAACACCGGCAGCGCCGTCGGCAAGTTGCCCCAATTGCTCAGGAAACATCAACGCCGCATATTTTCGCTGTCCGCATTGTGGCGAATCCCTGAAGCATAATTGTCCGAATTGCAGCCGGGTCATCGAACACAACTGGTCATACTGCCCTTACTGCAATGAGGATCAATCCAGCACCGCAAAAGCCGACACTCAAAAAATCTAATCAGGAAACTTTAAAGGAGGAAATAATGAAAGAACAGGTCAAAAAGATTTCAATTCTCACCGTCGCTATAGCCGTTGGTTTGGCCGTAACCGTCTCGTCAAGCTTTGCCTGCTGGGGCAACGGGATGGGACACATGACAAACTCAACTCACGCACTTACAGTAGAACAGCAACAGAAACTGGATACCGTTAAGGAAAAATACTCGACAGAACTTGATGCCCTGCAATCTTCGCTCAACAAGAAGTCCGACGCGTACAGCAAGGCGCTAACCAACGAGAGCACCACTGTTGGAACACTGAATCGTCTAGATGCTGAAAGAGTTGATCTGGAACGTCAATACTTCGCCTTGCTCGATCAGGCAAATAAAGAAGCAGGCCTCTATGTGTCAGGCAATAGCGGCCCCTGGTTCGGATGCAACTATAGAGGGTGCAACCACCAGAATCATATGGGTTCCCATACATATGGTCGGCACATGAGGCAAAACAATCAACACGGAATGCACGAAAACCATATGACACGTTGCTGGTAATGACTCGGATTTTGATTTGCTAACAGCTAAACCTAAAAAAGATGTGGTCCGTAAATCGGACCACATCTCTACTTAGTTTATCCCTTACTTCTTTATGTCAAATATTCTAGTGCAAATTTAAGCTTCCTGTGTCATTTCGATAAACTCACCTTCGACTTCCAGTGTAATGGTCATCGGCTTGCCGGACCGATTCCTCCAGAACCAACCATGCTTTCCGTCAAACTCGGCCTCCAGCACACCGGAGTCGCTTTTGGCTGAACCTTTACGGTAGTTGTGGTAACTGATTTTGAGCTTTTTCGAATCACCATGAACATCGAAGTTGGCGCGATCATTACTCGTCTTCCACGAATAACTGACCTTGCCACCCTTGGCCATCCTGACCTTGATCTCCCTGCCTTGATCGGGCGCAAGAGAGATTGTAATACTGTCAGATTTAATATCCTTGGCTGGTTGAGGCTCAACTTTCTGTTCAGTTGCCTTTGCCACCGGAGCAGATGCTTCCTGTACCTCTGATGCTTTGATAGTTTCAGCACTAGCCTCTTGGGCGAGTGACATTTTCACCTGCCCCATCTTGGTCAGCCCAAGGGCACTTCCAGCGCCGGTGAGATCGATTCCGTACTCTGCCGGGAGAACTGCAACGACGAGAATAACCAATGCAAGGATGGATGCAAAAATCGTTGATTTAACCAGCTTTTCCGATGAAGGGAGTTCGTTGTTAGGTGGAATGTTATTGTTGTTCATTATTAATTACCTCTGTATTTATATTAGGAAATGAAAAAACCTGTCATTTGATAACCGACAAAGATAAATCCGCCGGTCATCAGAGCGACATTGGCGTCATAGGCGTGACGGGTAAAGCTGCTAGTATGCCGCCAGAAACCCATGGCGATCAAGATCATACCCAATGCAAGCAGTTGCCCCAGCTCAACGCCGACATTAAAGGCAATGAGGTTCGGGAGAAGGCCATCTACTGACATCTTGTATTCAAGAATCTTGGTTGCCAGACCGAAGCCATGAAACAAACCGAAAATCAGGGTCGCGGCCTTGGTGCTCGGCTGAAATCCAAACCAGCGTTGATACGCACCCATGTTGTCGAGCGCCTTGTAGACAATCGAGAAACCGATAATCGCGTCGATCAGATAGGCACTGACACTGATATTCATCAGAACACCAGCGAGTAATGTCACCGAATGCCCAACCGCAAAGAGGGTCACGTAGATGCTGACGTCCTTCAATCGGTAAAGTAAGAAAATCACACCGAACAAAAAGAGTAAGTGGTCGTATCCAGTGACCATATGTTTCGCACCGAGGTAGATGAACGGGATAATCATTGTCCCCGAACTTTCCTGAATATAACCCTTGTCACCGGCGGTCACACCATGGGCGGCGGCATCTGCGGCCAGTGACAATATAATTGTAATCACAGCCATGAACACAAACGATTTCCTGCTCATGGTGTTTTTAGTAAAACTAACCATAAATTAACCTCATAGCGGCTTCATTGAGACAGAACGGATTAATGAAACCGCAAAAATAGTTTTTAGGTCGAAAGAATATTACGAATTCAGGTGAGCATTGGGGGGGCCACGAATAACCCTGAATGAGACATGGCGCTCTTTGGGGCGAGACGTCTTTTGTGGAAAAAACGTTGCTACGTCAAGAGCTATGAAAGGTAACGAGTTGGTGGCAGCTTGACCAATTAAGTCAAAGGCCACATTCACAGTGGATTTTGACCTGGCTACATTCCACCAGACCGTATTTTTCTTATATTTGTGCTCGTTTTCATCTTCATGCGAAGAGCTTTCTTCGTGATGATGGTGTGTTGAGGTGTGCTCAACAGCCTTGGATACGGGATGGGCACTGACCTTGAATGCAACTGAATCACCTGTGTGAAAATGGTGTAAATGGACGGATTGGTAAACCTGACCACCGCAGACGAGAGCCAAAAACATGAAACAGGCAATACACCATAATTTATGTAAAAAGTTGACTCTTTTCATGCTAGGCACTCATATATACAGATATTTCCTTTAATAACATGTCTGAGGCTTTAAGCCATGAGAGGATAAAACATAAACGCTGTCAGTTGTTAATCTTTGCTGGCACTTTTGGAAATAAGGGTTTACTCTTTGTCTTCTCACATTGTTAGATGACTTTGCTAATGGAGTAAGCGAGCGATTTCCACTATCCCTGCAATTTATGAAATACAAAAGCATCCTGGCAATCGTGGCTCATGTGATAGCCCTAATTGCACCATCTTCCCAGACTTTTAGACTCCCAGGGTCCCCTATATAATAACAATACGAGTTTTATTGGAGTTGCCAGCAAAACTTCTACTGACAACTCCTATTTAATTGTCAGCCTTCATGGCTCCCCGGCCTATGATGTTCAATAAAAAAACTTGATGTCGATTCTGGAAAAGTTGAGACCAGCACATTAAATGGGATTCTCTTGGTCCCCTTACCCGCATTATGCAGTCCATGAACACGATGCTTGCTCTCTGAGGTAATGCTTCCTTTTTCATCAAGGGCGAATACATGCAAATGACCTCCCATCGATAACCTATGCGGTCTTTTCAACATGCCGGTAATTCTGTAGCCACCATCTTCTTTAATGCCTTCAGCTTTAATAACAGATACAGAACTCGTTGAGAGGGGAATCCCCTCTTTTTGGGCAAAATCAACCTGAATATCATTTGCAAAAACAGCCGCGGATGACATAACGATCAATCCAATCAAACCAACTAGGTACAAGCCAACTTTTTTCAGCATCTTTACTCTCCTTTATCTTTTCGGGTTTCATAAAAACTTTACTAAATTTGCATCAGAGGCTAAACAGCTTCCTCACCACGTTCACCGGTGCTTATCCGCACAGCCTGATCAACGTGGCTCACGTATATTTTCCCATCTCCCTTCAGACCTGTATGCGCTTCCTTTTCTATAATCGACACGACCTGATCGACATTGATATCAGGGCAGAAAACCTCCAGCTTTACCCCAACCAGTAGTTCATGTTCTTCACTGCCTCCTCTTGCCCAACCTAAACCATACCCCTCACGATCCATGACGCTTAGGCCGGAAAGAAGTTCACTCTTTCGCAAGCCCCGGACAACATCATCGAGCTTGTGTTTTTTGATGTACGCTTGTATCTGCTTCATATTTCCTCCATTTTCACGATTCACGTTCCACCTTAATTGCAAACCACTTGTAAAGAGCCGGGATAACCAGCAGGGTCAGAATTGTCGATGTCACCAGACCGCCAACAACAACCGTAGCCAGAGGCCTTTGTACTTCGCTACCGGTACCACTTGAAAACAATAACGGAATAAGTCCTAATGCGGTTGTAAGCGCGGTCATAAGGACCGGCCGCAAACGCATGCAGGCGCCACGGATCGATGCCTCATCTATTGAAACACCATTCTTGAGCAATTGATTGAGATAGGTCACCAGAACCATACCGTTCTCGAGGGCTATACCGAACAAGGCAATAAATCCGACCGATGCGGGTACGGACAGATTCTGTCCGGTCAGCCAGAGCCCGACGACCCCACCAACCAATGCCAGGGGAATATTGAGAATAATCAGGAACGAATTCTTGAGTGAATTGAAGTTGGAGAACAACAACAGAAAGACAATAAGCAGGGTCGCCGGAACAACCAGGGCGAGCCGTTTGTTCGCCTCCTGTTGGAGCTTGAACTGTCCACCCCAACTCACCAGGTAGCCGGCTGGCAGCTTGACATTTTCCGCAATAGCCTGCTGACCATCGGCAACAAACGAACCAATGTCGCGACCACGCACATTGCATTGCACCGTGATGAATCGCTGATTGTTTTCACGGGTAATTTGTCGTGGTCCGACAATCTCCTCAATGAGCGCCAGCTGGTCAAGCGGGATTTTCTCGCCGCCCGGCCCATTAATAAGGATATGGCGGATTGAATCGACATTGTTGCGGTATTCAGGTGCAAATCGGACCAGAATGTCAAAGCGTCTTATCCCTTCGAAAATCTGTCCAGCCGTTTCACCACCCACAGCTGTGCGAATAACATTTTGGATGTCTTCGACATTAATCCCGTAACGGGATATGGCACTTCGATCAATAACGATACGGAGTTGTGGAGTTCCGGCGACCTGGTCCTTTTGAACATCCGCCGCGCCAGGTACTTTGCGAATGACCGCCTCGATTTCGGCAGCTTTCTCTTTCAGAACCTCCATGTCCTGACCGAAAATTTTAATGGCGAGTTCCGCCTTGGTTCCGGTTAACAGTTCATCAACAGCCGCTGCTATGGGTTGTGTGACGTTAAATTGGGCACCTGGAAAGCCTTCAAAGGCTTCACTGATTTTGCTGTATAACTCATCGGGGGTTTCCGCAGTCGTCCATTCATCCATCGGCTTGAGGCCAACAAACGCCTCGGCGCTGTTGACCGGGTCAGCATGGGCGCCGACCTCGCCGCGACCCACGCGCGTCACCACGCGTTCAACTTCTGGAAAATTCTTTTTGAGGCGGCGCTCGAAGCGGAGGATTGTATCACGCGACTCTTCAAGAGAAATCGAAGGAGCCATGGTGGCCCTGATCAGTAAGTCTCCTTCGTTCAGCCTCGGGACAAATTCAGATCCGAGAAACGGAAAAATTACGAGACCAACAACCAGCATGAAGGCAGCCAGACCAATGGCGAATGCTCTTCGGCGAACGAAAAACTCAACAGCAGGGATATACGGCTTCAGCAGGGCTCTGACAACGGGCGACTCCTGCGGGCCGAGACCGTCCCGCGTTTTCTTCGGTCGCCGCATCAACAGGTCGGATACGACCGGCGCGATAAAAATAGCAAAAATCAGAGAGCCGAGCATGGCGAGAGAAACAGTATAGGCCAGGGGCTTGAAGGTCTTCCCTTCCACACCCTGCAAGGTAAACAACGGCAGGAAAACGATAATGATAATGGCTATGGCAAAGACAATCGGCCTGGCGACTTCGGCGCAGGCAAGCGAAACAATACGCAAGCGCGAGTCGGAAGGTTCGGCCTCCCGCAACATCCGGTCAACATTTTCAACGATAACAATCGTTCCATCAACCATCATGCCGATGGCGATCGCCAGCCCGCCCAGCGACATCAGGTTGGCCGATATTCCGAACAGTTTCATCAGGATAAATGCAAAGAATATGGAGAATGGTATGGCCAGAGCAACAACAATACTGGGGCGAACTCCGCCCATGAACAACAGGAGAACAAGCACCACCAGGGCAACGCCCTGAATCAGGGCATCGGTAACTGTTTTGACACATTTGGCAACCAGCGT
Organism: Desulfuromonas sp.; assembly: GCA_002869615.1. Classification (NCBI taxonomy): domain Bacteria; kingdom Pseudomonadati; phylum Thermodesulfobacteriota; class Desulfuromonadia; order Desulfuromonadales; family Desulfuromonadaceae; genus Desulfuromonas; species Desulfuromonas sp. The sequence goes on from PKUH01000096.1 coordinate 11,388, forward strand.
TCCCTGGTCATAATAAGGGATAACCTGAACCCCTTCCGGGAGTACCTTGTTGATTTCCTCCATCCTTTGTTTGACATCTTTTATGACTGAAGAGGTGTTGGTGCCGATCAGTTTCAGAACCATGCCGACAACGACTTCCCCGGCACCATTCATGGTTGCCAGGCCACGGCGCACCTCACCGCCGATTACAACATCGGCAACCTGCTCCAGATACACCGGTGTCCCGTCATTGACCTTCAGGACAATCTTTTCCAGATCACTTATTTTTTCAGCCAGGCCGACTGATCTGACAATATACTCTTCGGCGTTCTTGACCAGGAACTGGGCACCGACATTGGCATTGTTGGCTTTGACGGTTTCAACCACTTCGCTGATATTTAAATTGAAGCGTTGCAGGTCAAGTGGCCGGACGCGCACCTGGAACTGCTTGACCTCGCCACCGAGCGATAAAATCTCGGTCACCCCCGGAACTGTCTGGACATTAAACTTGATCAGCCAGTCCTGGATCTCACGCATCTCTTCAGGGCTTCTCTGCCCCTTGCTGTCTTCCAGAACATAGAACAGTATCTGGCCAAGACCGGTGGTTATCGGTCCCATTTCAGGATCGCCAAACCCTTCCGGTATCTCTTCGCGGGCCAGTTGCAAGCGCTCGCCGACCAGCTGGCGGGCAAAATAAATATCGGTCCCATCCTCGAAGTAGACATTGATGACAGACAACCCGAAGTTGGAAATGGAGCGCACCTCCTTGAGGTTCGGCAAACCGTTCATTGCCACTTCAACCGGATAGGTGATGTATTTTTCTACTTCCTCGGGAGCAAGCCCCTCAGTCTCGGTAAATACCTGCACCAGGGCCGGGGTGACATCCGGAAACGCATCAACAGGCAAACTCCGATAACTGGCATATCCTGCTATCAGGACCAGGCATCCTACAACAGCCACCATCAACCGGCTGTGCAGGACAAAACGTATAATGCTTTGCATGTCTTTAGTCCTCCGTCGGTTTAATGGTTATGTCCGTCGCCAAATGCGCCCTTGGATAATTGAGCCTTCAGGGTAAAGGCACCTTTGGCGGCATACGTTTCGCCAGCCTTCAAACCGGAAACAACTTCAAGGTTGACCGTATTCTGCCGACCGATTTCAATCGGTCGAGGCTCGAACCCATCGGTTGTTTTTACAAAAACAACCGTCTTCCCTTCCATGGTTTGCAAGGCAGTTTTCTCCACGGCGACTTTCACGGGGGTTTTGGCGACAGCAACACGGGCGGTAACAAACATGCCCGGCCGGTAATCTCCTGACGTGTTATCCAGCTCAACCCGGGCAAGTGCCGTGCGTGTCTCCTCACCGAGCATCGGACCGACAAAACCGATCACACCCCGTGCAACAGGGACGCCGTGGCCGACCTGGACAACGACAGCTTGCCCTTTACGGATGGCGGCCAGATCTTTCTGGTAAACTTGCATATCGACCCAGACGGTATCCAGATCGGCAAGGATGAAGGCCTCAGCGTTCTCCTCCAGAACTTCACCGAGAGAAATGTGTTTCTGGATAACGATGCCGGCAAAGGGAGCCTTCATTTCGTAACGGGTGTAGGTTATGTCAGGCTGTTCAGGCAATGTCGCCAGATAATCATCAGAGAACCCGAGAGCATGCAGCTTCTGCTCTGCTGATCGCAGGGCAATGCCAGCTTCAACCGAGGATTGACGGGCGTCGAGATATTCCTGCTCAGAGGTAATCTTCTTCTGCCATAGCCGCTCTTCCCGATCAAAGCTCAGCTGGGCAAGCTGGGCTCTCTCCCTGGCGGCCAAAAATTCGGCCTTGGCGTCAGCCAGGTCCCGACTCTCGATGACGGCCATGACCTGGCCCTTACGGACCCTGTCGCCCTGCTTTTTGAATACCTGACGGATAATTCCTGATACGCGGGGAACCACATGCGCTACGCGATCAGCATTCAGCACGATCTCCCCGGGAAGATCGACATATTCTTCCAGGGAAGCAGGTGCTGCTTTGGCCAGAACGATACCGAACTCCTTCTGATCGGCGGAGGAAAGTTGGACTGGCTCCTCGGTGTGATCGTCTTCTTCCCCGGCGTGATCGTCATGACCTTCATGGCCCTTCTCTGCATGGTCATCATGACTTTCTTCGTCGTGCTCGGCATGGCTATCGCCATGCTCGTCATTGTGCGACTCATCATCATGACCATCAGCATGACTTTCATGGTTATGGCCATCGTCATCTTTGTCACCAAAAAGATCATCCAGGTCCTCTTCGGATTTACCGTGGCTGTCATCTCCATGCTCGGCATGGCTCTCTTCCACGCTCAGTTTTTGCGTGATAGCCTTCTGGGGATTATCCCCCTGAAGACTTATGAAAACTGCACCGGCAACAATGGCCGCACCGGCAATCAAAAAAGCGAATATTTTTATTTTTCTGTTTAGTTGCATCGATATATCCTCGTAAGTAGAAAATTATATTTTCGAATCAGGGCCCATTTGTCCAGTTAAGTGTAAAACGCTCAACCGGGCTTCGTGGTAGGCATTAAATGCTTCTATGTATTGGGCCTTGACCTCAAAAAGTGTGCGCTGGGCATCAAGGGCTTCCAAGAAATCAAACTTGCCTTCCTGGTAACCAATTTGCGCCGCTTCATTTGCCTGCTCGGCAGCCGGGATGATTTCCTGTTTGATCATTCGCGCCTGATCATAAGCTGCCACCAACTCTTGGTAGGCTGACCGCATCTCTGATGACAGTCTCGAAACCTCCTTGTCGCGTTGAGAAAAAGCACGAGACAGCTCCGACCTTGCAGCCTTACGCCCGCCCTGGTTCCTGTCAAAAAGTGGTAGCGGAAATTCGACTCCGGCGACATAAGCTTCTTCATCGGTCTCCCTAAATTCACGTATTCCAAAAGTCAGGGTAATATCGGGAATGCTGTTCGACTTTTCCAACTCCAGTCCGGCCCTCTTGCCAACAAGGTTCATCTCCCACTTTTTCACATCCGGGGTGCTTGCAAAAGTGGCCTCAACACTCTTCAAATCAGGCGGGTCGGATAGTTCGTCGAATTGACCAGATACTTGCTCGAAATCCGGCGTCGGATCACCCCACAGTGAAGAGAGTCTTTGCATCGACTGTTTCAATTGTTTCTTTGACATTGCCAGATCATTGCGAGCCATGTTCAATTCGACACTTGCGCGCAATTCGTGGACGGGAGAAACCTTGCCAGCTTCCACACGCTCAGCAACGGTCCGATATCCTTTTTCAGCGAGAATGAGGAGTTGTTCAGATTGAGCCAGGGTCTCCTGTGCCGCTAGGACGGTATAAAAAGACAGATAGGCTTCAAGATACAGATCCTGCAGCTGCATCTGATATTCCAGATCCGTAGCATTTTTTTCCTGGCGGGCAACTTCTTTCCGAGCCCCCCATTTGCCCCCTAGTTCAACCAATTGGCTGATAGTTAATGTCGTTTCGGCGCTGTTGAATCCATCGAAGTTGTTGTCGCCTTCAAAATTATCAACTTCAAAGGCAATCTCCGGGTTCGGTAATACACCTGCCTGCTGTGTCAAACCTTCCTGGACCTCAACCAATTTCGTCAATGTCATCAGCGCTGGGGATTTTTGTATTTTGTCCACCATATTCCTCAGCGTCAGTATTTTCGATTGATTGCTCACGTTATCAAGCAAACTACTTGCATAAACGTCTGTTGCTGGAATCTGCACTAATGCACATAACACCAGCAGCAGAACACTTTTCGACCTGCACATACAATGACTCCTGTTGCAGTAAATTTCTTCCTCAGAATTAATCCAGAGAGAAGATAATAATTTTTGTTGTTTTTCAGGCTTTGGGGATTTTCCTGATGGAGAAGATCAGGGTACCATCAGGCAGTTAAACGAGGAATCAAATCAAAAGAACGGTCGTACGATGATTTAAAACTGCTTGAGAAATTCGCGGTGGTGGTTGGGGAGCAAAATTACTGAGAACCAGACGGTCAAATGAGCCGGAATATGGGAAAACCTTGTCCATCTGGGGAATATCGAGTGATGATAAACTTTTATTTAAGAGTCTCTTGGTAAATGTCGTATCGGTATGAGAGATATCAAGGTCGTTGCATGAACCGCAGTGAGATTCAGTCGGCGCAGAAATGGAGATGACTTCATTGTCAGGTATGTCAATGTCTATAACATAGCCGTCTCTGCACCTACCTTCGGATGCATACTCGAACTCGACATGGCCATCATCTGCGAAGCAAAACACAAGACCTGAAGCACCTGCTATGTTTGACAACATAAATGTCGCCAACAACAGAAGCTTAGATATTTTTGAGAACAACTTCATGGAATTGAATATAATTAGTTAATGGTAAAAAATCAACCTATAAAAAACAAAAATGGTCATCAATAGTCTGCAACCACCCACCGGGCATCAGATTCCTATAAACCTACATAAATAATAAAATTCAATCTACTCGAAACAAATCAAACGGTCAATCAAATGACTTTCTTGTAAGTCCTGTTATTTCTAATCTGAAGCTGAAATGACCTCTGATTTGATGATTACTGGAAACCCTGACTTATAAGAAAATCCACTGGCAAGCTCTTTCTTAGTTCGACTAAATCTGACATTGATTGCCAGGTCAGGTTCGAACTACTACATTTTAGTCATTGCTTGTCGATTTCGTCGGCGTCGTGCTT
>PKUH01000097.1 GCA_002869615.1 Desulfuromonas sp.
ACCAACCTGAACAACACCGAAACTGTCAGTCACCGGACGGGTGAAAGCGGTACGGCCACCGATATGGACCAGGGCGCCGGCCGTTTTAAGGGCATAGCGGGTGCCTTCGTCGATCCCGCCGCTTTCGGTCCAGATTTCCGCTTCATAGGTGCCGTACTTGCCGCGATAATTAGCAAGCGGATTAATCAGGGTTGACGAATCGGTCGGAGTGTCGCTCTGCCGGGCAGTGATTCCATAGCTGAGACCTTCTCCGACCGGCTGGTCACTCTTCCATTCTACTTCAAACGAATCAGTGGTGTCGGTCGATTCAATCCGCGACGAGATACTGTAGTCAGCCCTCGGGTGGTAGCTGATACTGAGGTAGTAGAGTTCTGATTCATCCCGGCCGCTGTTTTTGATGGCCGATGTGACCATTGAGAAGCTGTCGCCGAGGCGGCGCGAGTAGACCATGCTGTACTGCTGCAGGTCGTCGAGCATGTAATCTGTGGTCAGGCGCCCGGAAAGGGTCAACGATCCGTAATAGAGTGATGAAAAATTGAGATTGAGCGAGGCTTCGAGTTCAGGGTTGGCCGTGCTGTTGATGGTTGCCGCGGTGTCAAATGCCTCATCGAAATATTTCAGTCCAATCTGAAAACCGGAAAATCGGGTCAGATACTGGTAGCGCGAATAGGCGGCAAAACCGGTTCCGGCCTCACTGTTGGAGGCCGCCATGCCCCCCTTCAACACGCCCCAGCGTCTGATTTTCCAGGTCGCCGATGCCGCGAGATCACTGACATCGGCGCCCGCTTCGAGAAAACCACCAATCGTCAGATCGTCAGAAAAGCCGTATTGGTGCAGCCCCTGAAACAGGGCATCGCCGTAGTCGAAACTCTCGATACCGAACTGCTCACGCAGCGCGCCGATGGCATAGCTGTATTCATGCAGATCCTCCTTCAGCAGTTCATCGGCCAGGTAGTAGGGGCTGAGGATTCTTTGTTCTCGGCCGAAGGCATCCTTCAGGATAATCTCAAAATCCCCGGCACCGCGGAATGAGCTCAGGTTCTCGAGGGTGAAGGGGCCGGGCGGGAGTGCCTCGTGGAGTATCCGGTGACCATTAATCAGGACTTCAATGTCGGAGGGAGTAGTCACCGCCCCGGAGAAGTCGAGTGTCGGATATGCCTTGAAGTAAGGGTCGATACGGTAGCGCTTGAGTAGTTGAATTCCGCCGAGTGTCAGCGCACCACCCAACTCATGGGGCGGGGTAATGAAATCACCAAAACTCCAGCGCCGCAAACTTTTCTCGTTTTCATGAATGAAGCGGGTCTCAAGCCGAACAAAATTGCTGTTGGTTTGCGTATTGATGTAACGACTGTCAGTCAAAAAGAGGGTCCGGTTCTTGCGGACTCCGACCTCGTTGTCCAGCAGGACGAATCGCTCAAAGTTTTTGTCGCCGTCGTTGTAGTCAAATGAGTAGTTGAAAAAGGCGCTGGTTTCGAATGGTCGATAGACGTCCTGCTTCAGCCCTTTCTGCAGATCGATGATTGTTGATTTCAGGGCGGTTGGGGCAACGGTAATCTCGAGAGCGAGGGTCGTCGGATCGTACTGATACTTCAGCTCCGGAATGTCATCCAGCTTGGAGTAGGTGATACCATCAATCGTAGTCTGTTTCTCTGGCAGGGTAGCGAAACCGAAGTCCTGCAGGTCTGTATTTGCCAGATAGATTGAGCCATCCGGGTCAATTTGTACGAACAGGGTTCCGCGGTACTCCGAATTGAGGGTTGTTTCAAGAAGGCCTGGTTCAAGTGCCGTCGCAGACGGTGGGGTCAGCAGAAGGAAAGCCAGAAGTATGGCCAGAAGAGATGCGCAGGTTAGGGTTCTTGTGCAGTGCATCAGTTTTTACTGGTGACACTGGTCTCCGGAAACCGGAATGTCCCGGGACAACTGCTGAGTGCTGTCAGTAATCTCGAAGCGGAGAGTGGCGAGCTTCTGGCACGCACCCGGCGGGATGGAATAGCTGTACGGCCGTGACATTCCAGCCAGGATATACCATGGTTTCAGATCTTTACTAAAAATTTCCTGCCCGGTTTTATCCTTGCCTGTCACCACCGCGCTGCCAGGAAGGAAGTGGACGTTGCCGGTGTTTTTTACAGCCGCAGTGAAGGTTCCGTTGCTGATTTCAGCTATCGTAACTTCGGTTGTTGACTTCTCTTCCAGCGGCGCAACGAAAATCGGTAATCCAAACCTGATTGCAACAGTCACCGATGCCGAGCCGGTGCGGGTTGATTCAGGGATCTCTTCGATAAAGAGGCGGTAGGTTTTTTCGGTGGTTGTCGCCGGAATCTTGATGCCGGCCCTCAGGACCTGCTCTTTGCCAGGCGGCACAGTCATAACCCGTGGGAAGAAAATGATGTCATCGGTCTCTTCGTAAATGTCCTGGCCGTTAATATCCTGAGACCAGGTTTTAGCGGAGACTTGAAGATTCAACGGTGCCTGGTAGTTATTGATCAGGCGGACCGATCCGCTCTTTGCCTTCGGACCAAGAAACATCTTGATCGGAATGACCCGCCAGTCGCCGGCCAGACCGATGGAAGCCGTCAGCAAAAACAAAAGAAGTACGGATAAGATCCTGTATCGCATTGATATCTCCATGTTTTTGCAATAAATATACGCGAGCAACATGGGAATGACAATAGCTCACTTGCTCAGGGAGCTATTGTCAGGGTGACCGTGTCGTTGTAAACGCCTGAGATCGCCGTTGCATAATCGGCACCGAGCAGGGTGCCGGTGATGGTCAGGCTCTGGTTGATATTTTTCGGAATCGTCGCCGTGGCCGGGGTGTAGGTGACAGCGTAAGGGAGAAAGTTCCCCGGAATTGTCGCGTGCTGCATTCGGTTGCCATCAACGCCGGTTTCGTAAAGTCCGTCATCGTCGGTAATGAGATAAGTCGCCGGGTTGGCACTTCCCTGGCAGCGCAAGGTCAGGGTGGCATTGACGACAACGTCGGAAGGTGACGTTGGGTCGAGGTTGCCGAAGTCGAGCGTGGCGGTTTTGGTGACGAAGCGGCAGATGCTCTTTGAGAGGACGGTCGCGGAGATGTTCATCGGTACGTTGGCCGCCAGGCAAACCTGCGCCGTTGCAAAGAACAAAACAAATATGAGCAGACTCCGCCGGATCATCATGTCAGAATTGACCTGAATCGGCGGGCAGAGATTATCTGCCCGCCGGATGAAAGGTCTTGTTACGGAGAGACGTCGAGAGTTACTGTGCCGGTGTAGAGCCCGGCCGGGGATGCCGAGTAGTTGGCGAACGGGATGGTGCCATCGATGTCGATGGTCGTGGCAAGACCTGTACCGGTGGTGGTGCCGTTGTCGGTGTAAGCGAGATTGACGCCGATTGTGTTTACGCCATTGGCAATTGTCGCTGTTGGGGGCAGTGTCAGGGTGTAGGCAACCCCGTTGGTGCAACTGTAGTCAATCGATGTTGCGGCGATCGCGGGAGCACCGCTGGTCGGGTCGATGTTAGTGAAATCGAGCAGAGCCGATGCTGCAGCAAAGCTGCAGGTACCCTGAACGTTGGCCTGAATGTTAAGGGTGGCGCTGTCGGCTGCAAACGATGTCGAGGCAACGAGTACCAGAACAATTGCAATTACAAGACCTTTGAGTGCTTTCATGTTTCTTCTCCTTTTTTGCTAATGGAACGTATCTGTTCCGATTTGTGTTTGATTGATTCCCGTCAAAATAATAAACGCCCACTTCCTGTTTCCGAAAATGAGCGCGTCTAAAAATCTGCGATACCGCGTTCTCTTCGGCGGCCCGGCCATCCACGTGGGATCCGTGACTCTGCGTCCCCAAGTCGCCCCGTGTTTGCTCTTATCGGAGAATCAATGTGTTTACTTAGTTATGTAAAATAAGCATTTTACATGCCGAAACCGGAAGACTATTGTCCCTGGTTTGGAGGTATTTGTTTTTTATCTTGTGATTTCAGTGCTTTATAGTTGGTGTTTTTTAACTAACAGGCGGTTTAAATATGACAGTTTTGGTTGTAAATGTGTGCCAATCATGCAAAATGTGCCACGCAGGGCATGAATTATGTGACAAAAAATGTCAGCGGCACACTCAATTCCAATGAGCTGTAACGATAAAGACAACCTGATTATCTTGAAATTTCAGAAAAGAAATAAGAGTGTTATTGTTTACAGATGCAGTGAATCGGGTTATTTTGACCAAACGTGTCAGGCAGCTAGAATAATTTTAATGATGGGTTTGATTCGGTTTATTCCAAGGCAGGGTTCTTTTATCTATGCAACCAAAAATTCTTTTTATCGATGACGACAAGGCGATCCTCGAGCTGTTGCGAGTGACGTTCGAAGACGAGCCGGCCGATCTCTATTTTGCCGAGGACAGTACTTCCGGCCTGAAGATTGTCCGGGAGCAGCGGCCGAATGTCGCTGTCATCGATATCAGGCTTCCCGGCAAATCAGGTCTCGAGATCCTGCAGGAGATCAAGGCGATCAATCCCGAAATCGTTGTCATAATGACCACCGGCCACAATACGACCCAGAATGCGATCGAGGCGATGAAGTACGGTGCCTATGATTTTCTGCTCAAGCCGTTCGATATTCTCAATCTGATCGATATCGTCAACAAGGGAATCGAGGCAAACCAGCTCAGCCGCAACGTGCAGTACAGGGATGCCGGGTCCGAAACATCGGAAACTTCTGGCGACGAGGATATCATGATCGGCTCTTCGCCGGAGATGATCGAGATCTGGAAAAAGGTCGGTCAGGTCGCCGCGTCGGACGCGACCGTTTTGATAGAGGGGGAAAGCGGTACCGGCAAAGAGCTGTTGGCACGGGCTGTTTACAACAACTCGAATCGTAAAAACAAACCCTTTCTTGCTGTCAATTGTGCCGCTTTACCGGAAAGTATTCTCGAGAGCGAACTGTTCGGACATGAGAAAGGCGCGTTTACCGATGCCCATACGCGCCGTATCGGAAAATTTGAACAGTGTGACGGCGGAACGCTGTTTCTTGACGAAGTTTCAGAAATGAGTCTCGAGAGTCAGGGTAAGCTGCTGCGGGTTCTCGAAAATCAGAAATTTGAACGGGTCGGCGGCAATGAACCGATTCAGGTCGATGTCCGGATCATCGCCGCGACCAACCGCAGCCTGCAAAATGCAACAAAGACCGGCAAGTTTCGCCTCGATCTGTTCTACCGACTCCGAATCGTTACTTTTCAATTGCCGCCGTTGCGCGACAGACAGAAAGATATCCCGCTCTTGTGCGATCTGTTTGTTCGTGAGTACGCAAGAAAGTACAACAAATCGGTCCAGGGGATCACCACCGAGGCTCTCGATTTTCTGCAGGCCAACTGGTGGGATGGCAATATCCGCGAGCTGAAAAATGCCATCAGTGCGGCCATCGTTTTCGCCCGGGATGAATGGCTCAAACCCGAAGATTTCGGTTTGCTGAAATCGTCCGAAGAGTCGATAGACGAAAATGCCGATGCGTTGTCCGATCTTCTCAAAGATCTCCTCAGGAAACCTTTTGCACAAATGCTTCAGCAACATTCCGGAGAGATCTATGAGCGAATGAATTCCGAACTGGAGCGGGCCTTGATCGAACTTGCCATGCAGAAGTGCGAGGGCAACCAGGTCAAGGCGGCAAAAATCCTCGGTATCAGCCGCAATACCCTGCGCAATCGGCTCGAGCGCTTCGGCATCACCTAAATCGCCTGTTCGACTCCGTTTCTTCTGTTGTTTATCACCAATCTGCGGTCAGGTCTTTCTTCGAAATATAACTGCGAATTGCGTCCATGGCGCTAAGTGTAATATCAATAAACTGAAGTCCCATACCGCTTGGCAGTTCCGGTTTGAACAGCGAATCAGGGTCATTTATCCAGGCAACCCGGGCGCGGCAATAGATCGGTTGATCGCAATCCGGCAAGCTGAATTCAACGTACATCTCTGTTCCAATCGACAACAGGTTGGTCGTCGCCAGAAATAACCCGCCGGTGTTGAGGTTGACCGTGTAGTCGGTCAGTACATTTTTCATCTCGGTCCCGAAATGGACTTTCAGGCGGGCCGAGAAACGCGGCTCGACCCGTGCCTGGACCTGCAGGTATTTTTTTGCCAGCGCCTGGAACAGCGAGCGGTTGATCGGTTTGGTCATGATTTCGTCACAGCCGGCATCAAGGGCGCGTTCCAGGTCCTCTTCCTTGCCGCCATGGGTGACCATGATGATTGGAATATGCTTGAGCCCCGCACTGTTTTTGATGAGTCGACAGCATTCGTCACCGTTCATTTTCGGCATGAACATATCCATAAAGACGAGATCCGGTTTTTCGTTCTGGATAATCTCTATTGCTTCCATCCCGTCATAAGCGGTGAGGATATCAATATCCGTTTTTCGGGCCAGAGCCGACTTTTCCAGTTGAATGAAGAGCTCGACATCATCGACCAGTAAAACCTTTTTTTTCGTCTTCGTTGCGGGTTCGATTTGCATCGTGTCGAGTGCGGTGTTCTGCTGCATCTGAATGTTTTCCATGGCATACCTCCCTTGAAATTCAAGATGAAAATAAATATTCAACATTCTCTGACGAACAAAGAAACGTTTGCTGGAATGTTTGATGGTTCATTGACTTGTTTTCGGTGAAAATCCGATCAAATTCATCGGCGTGAGTAGTGAAGATATCGAGCTCCTCTGGGGCAAAATGTTCTGGAGCGGTCCGTCCGTCACCGTTGGTGATGATGTCGAATGCCTTTTCGTGAGAAAACTCGGGCTTATAAGGGCGCCGGTTGCGCAAGGCATCATAGTGGTCGGCGATCATGGTGATCCGGCCGCTTAAGGGGATCTGCTCTCCCCGGAGACCGTGCGGATAGCCGCTACCGTCCCACTTTTCATGGTGAGTCGCGGCAATTGACGCTGCCAGGTCGAGCACCTCGAACGAGGACCCCGAAAGAATTTTTTCGCCGATTGTTGTATGGGTCTTGATGACATCAAACTCTTCCCGGCTCAACTTGCCGGTTTTAAACAGAATCGAATCGGGAATACCGATTTTTCCGATATCGTGCATGGTGCTGGCCAGGGCAAGTTGCCGGGCCTGTTCATCACTCTGCCCAAGGATCAGGGCCATTTGATACACATAGAAGGCGATCCGGGCTATATGCGCCCCGGTTTCGTCGTCTCTGTGTTCGGCGGCCATGCCGAGGCGATGGATTATTTCCCTGTTCATTTTTGTCATTTTTTCCAGAGAAGCGCGGTAATCCCTGGTTCGTTCCCAGACCCGTTTCTCGAGTTCTTCCTTGTAATCCTGTTCGAGCTTGCTCAGTCGACGGGCGGCCAGCGCCTTTTTCAAACCCTTGGCGACCTCGAACGGTTGAAACGGCTTGACGATGAAATCGAAAGCGCCCTGTTTAAACGATTCGACCGCCCGGGTCATGTCGGCATGACCGGTGAGAACGATGACCGGAAGGCTGCTGTCCAACTTGTGTAGTTGTTGCAGCAACTCAAAGCCGTCGATGCCGGGCATCTTGAAGTCAGTGATAACCACATCAAATTTATTGCATTCGAAACTCTTGAGGGCGTCATTTGCGCACGGGAAAGGGAAGAGATGGTTGAACCCGAACTCCTGCAGGACCTGTGTGAGTACCTGTAGTACCGCCGGATCATCATCAACAAGCGCGATCAGTGCATCTTTATCCAAGTTCATTTCCGGAAATTCCTGCTCTATCGCATAATTGAACATTGCATACTCCTTTGTGCTCAGTACGATTCGATATCGAGAGCCGCATTGAGCTGATAACGACCGCTTTTAATCTCCCCGGGGAGGTTAATCCGGTAGTCGACTGTTTTCTTTATATTTTTGATCGAAGGCCCGGCGGCGATGTCGATGTTGAGACACGGTTCACAACTTTCGCCGGGTCCAACCAGAAAGATCCTGCTGTTGTCCGCCGCCATCGGTCGTACCGTGACCTGCCGACTGGCGTTGGTTCTGATGTGCAAAGTGGCCGCCGAGCGAACAATGACATAACCGCGGGCGATATCAGTATCGGTGACGACATATTCGCTGACATGGCGTTCGGCTTTTAACGACGCCCATGGCATAATGCGAGCCGTGGCTATCAACTGGGCGCTGGA
>PKUH01000098.1:0-4227 GCA_002869615.1 Desulfuromonas sp.
CCCTTGTTGTCGGTAATCGTTTCGTAGGCGATGCAGACAGCGCTGCTTTTGAGCATTGCTCGGGTCAGCTCTTCCGAAGCGGCGAAGTGGAAGTAGGTGAAAACGACCTGCTCCGGACGGATCAGGTCAAATTCGCTTGGTTGTGGCTCCTTGACATGCATGACCATGTCGGCCCGGTCGAATATTTCATTCGGCGAACTGACGATTTCGGCGCCGGCGACGACGTAGGCCTCATCGTCGAAACCACTCCCGTTACCGGCGCCAGCCTCGACAAGCACGTCGTGGCCATGGGCGTTCATGATTTCGACTCCGGCCGGAGTCATGCTGACGCGATTTTCCTCGGTTTTAATTTCCTTGAGAACGCCGACGATCATTGAATGCCTCCCTTGTTGGTCGTGGATAAATATAATGATAACAGGTTTTTGGCGGGTTTATAATTTATTAAGTGGCGTTGAATGGTTGGTGTTGGATAGGGACGCTACCCGAAGTCGAGGGAAATGTCCCACTGAAGACAGATGACCGATGACCGCGCGGTCGCGGCCGCGCACTCCGCCATACTCTTTTATTGAGCCATAAAAGAGTATGCAGAAAACGGCTCCCTTGCCGGGGGGCTTTTTGTGCGATTGGGTTTGTTTCTGTTCAACTGTGCTGCCGGGGAGTTTGCCTTGAGGCAAACGCGGTAGGTCTCCGTGGCGGTTGCGGTCGGGCTGCGGTTCAGTGATCGCGCTGACGGTAGCGACCTCAAGAGCTCCGGGGGTAAGTCAAAAACTTCAATGGATTCCCGATCGGAGCCGAAGAGTTGAACGGGGACACTACCCGAAGTCGAGGGAAGTGTCCCCCTGACGAAAGCCTTTTTGACTGCTCCCACTACTTTTCCCGGGCCCCATGTAAGACCTCCGGGTGATGGCGGCGAATCCAATTTATCTTTTTCTACTTTTTGACACTTTCCCTCTGCCCTTGTGCCCCTTGTTTGCAATGAACTGCTCTTTCAGCTCCATCCTTCCGCAGATCTCCAGTGCTTCGAGTATATCCTTCCGGTTTTCTGGCAGGTGCCAGAGCAGCAGCGATTTCTGTAGCCGTTTTTCTTTGGCGTCACGGGGTACATGAATCCGCTCGCCGCTGAACGGATCCTTGCCGGTGTAATAAATACAGGTCGACAGCGAACCGGGCGTCGGGGTGAATTCCTGCACCTGCTCGACTCGCAGGCGGTGCTTTTTGAGGAAGAGGGCGACGTCGATCATGTCGTCGAGAGTGCAGCCGGGATGAGCGCTGATGAAGTAGGGGACAATGCCCTGCTTTTTTTTGAGGTCACGGCTACGATCGTAGAAACTGCGCAAAAAGCTTTCGAATGCTCTGGCGCCCGGTTTGCGCATGACGCGGGCAACATTGTCGCTGGTCGTCTCCGGGGCGACCTTGAGCAGGCCGCCGACGTGATGTTCAAGCAACTGGTTGAAGTAGTCGGATTGTTGCTCAAGCAGATCATAACGGATGCCGGAGGCGACGAACAGGTGCTTGACCTTTGGGTGGCGCGCGATTTCCCGCAGCATCTTGACCGCTTGCCGGTCCGACTTGACCAGGTGCCGGCAGCGTTGCGGATAGAGGCAGCTGCTCCGCCTGCACTTCGCTTCGGCTTCGGGACTGCCGCAGCAAAGTCCGTACATATTGGCAGTCGGTCCGCCGACGTCGCTGATCGTTCCCCTGAAGTCCGGATGTTCGCTCAACCGATCAACTTCACTCCGGATGGATTCGATCGAGCGCGACTGGATCGTTTTTCCCTGGTGATGGGTAATCGCGCAGAAGGCACAACCGCCGAAACAGCCGCGGTGGCTGGTGACCGAGAACTTGATCTGCTCGTAGGCCGGGATCTTTTCCCTGTAGGAAGGGTGTGGCAATCGCGAGAACGGCAGACTGTAAATCTGATCGAGCTGTTCTGAGCTCAATGGCCCGGGTGGCGGATTGACGATCACCCAGCGGTTGTCATGCCGCTGCGCCAGCGGTTTGCCGCTGGCCGGATTGGCCTGCTCGGCTGCCAGTTTGAACGCAAGATTGTAGTCACTGCTATTTTCCGCGGCCTGGTCAAACGGCGGGAGTTCGATTGCGTCTGGCCGGGGTGCACTCTCCAGCCGGGCTGTTCCGCGAAGATCATCGATGTTGCCGATCATCTCCCCTTCATGCATCCGCCAGGCAAGCTCCCTCAGGGCTGACTCGGCCATGCCGTAAAGCAACAGGTCGGCTTTGCTGTCAACCAGAATCGATCGACGGACCTTGTCGTCCCAGTAGTCGTAATGGGCCAGACGGCGCAGGCTCGCTTCGATGCCGCCGATCACCGTTGGCAATCCCTTGAATGCCCCTTTGACCGCGGCAGTATAGGCAATCACCGCCCGGTTCGGCCGGGCGCCGGGCCGGCCGCCCGGAGTGTAGGCGTCGTCCTTGCGGATTTTTTTGGCGGCGGTGTAGTGATTGACCATCGAATCCATGGCACCGCTGGAGACGGCGGCGAACAGTCGCGGGCGGCCCATTGTTGTGAATGCCTCCCGATTACGCCAGTCCGGCTGGGCGATGATGCCGACCCGGAAACCCTCTGCTTCGAGCATTCGGGCGAGCAGGGGGGTGCCGAAAGCGGGATGGTCGATATAGGCGTCGCCGGTGATAAAGAGGATATCGAGTTCAGCCCAGCCACGGGAGGTCATCTCGTGAGAGGTTGTCGGAAGAAATTGATGATTCATTCGAGCAAGGTAGCAAGGGTGTCTGAAAAAGGCAATGCAGCTGATTGCTGTCGGGATCACATCAAGGGCGTATTCGGTGATGGACTTTGCCCGGCGCTCGGACAATAATGACCGGATGCAACAGACAGACATTATAGTTGTCGGCGGTGGTCCGGCCGGGATGTTCGCCGCCGGGCATGCCGCCCTGGCCGGAGCGAAGGTGATCCTGCTGGAACGGAACCGGATGTGCGGCGCCAAAATCCTTATCACCGGCAAGGGGCGTTGCAACGTCACCAACAGCGAAGCCGACCCACGCAAGTTCGTCGAACGTTTCGGTCGCAACGGCAAGGCTTTTCTGACGGCACTTTATGCCTATGGTGTCGAAGATGTCGTCAACTTCTTTGAAGAACGGCAGGTTGCCCTGACGCGGGAGCGGGGTGGCCGGATTTTTCCGGCCAGAGGAGATGCCCGGGATATCAAGAAAGCCCTCGACTCTTTCCTCAGGGAGAGCGGTGTTGAGGTTGTCGCCCCGTGCCGGGTCGATCATCTTGTTGTTGACGAGGGCAAGGTGCTGGCCGCCGAAACGGGTCGCGGCCGCTTCCATGCCGAGCGGTTCATCATCGCGACCGGCGGGCTCTCTTATCCGGAGACCGGCTGTGACGGCGATGGCTATCGTTGGGCCGAAAACCTCGAACATCATCTGGTTCCGACCAGGCCGGCACTGGTCCCGGTCCGTCTGGCGGAAAACTGGACCGCCCGGGTGACCCGCCTCAACCTCAGGAACGTCGAAGTTTCGGTCTGGCAGAAGGGGAAGAAACTTGCTGCGCGGTTCGGTGAGGCCTTTTTTACCCGCAACGGCATTGGCGGCCCGATCATTCTTGACCTGAGCGGCTCGATTCGTGATGCACTTGCCGCCGGGGCGGTGGAATTGCGGCTCGACCTGAAGCCGGCCGTTAACGCCGAGATCTTTGATCAACGGCTGCAACGCGAGCTCAGCGACAACAGCAACCGCGACTTTCGCAATGCCCTCGGCAACTTGCTGCCGAAAGTAATGATCCCGATTTTTATCGAACTTTCGGCAATCGATCCAATGAAAAAATGCCACTCGGTGACCCGCGAAGAGAGAAAGAATCTGCTCTGTCTCTTCAAACAATTACCCCTGAAGGTCTCTGCCTGTGATGGCTACGACAAGGCAATTGTTACGGCCGGTGGTGTCAATCTCGGTGATATCGATATGCGCACCATGTGTTCGAAAAAAATACCCAACCTCTATTTTGCCGGCGAGATGATCGACCTCGATGGTCCGACCGGCGGCTTCAATCTCCAGGTCTGCTGGTCGACCGGATATCTCGCCGGGATCAGTGCCGCCGGCAAATAATTGGCTTAGCCGATATTCAATCGATAATTAAAGCGTTATAATAACTAGTGAGCTCCGACAGATACTCATTTTACCCTGGGGATTTGATATGTCCGATCGGGTCAAGCCTGTTTATCAGCGCACGGTTGAGGCTCTCCTGCGTGA
>PKUH01000098.1:4251-6105 GCA_002869615.1 Desulfuromonas sp.
CAGTACGGGCTGAACCAGCTCGAAACAAAATCAGGCATCAATCCGCTGATGGTCTTTCTCGACCAGTTCAAGAGTTTCATTATCTATATCCTGCTGTTTGCCATTTTCTTTTCCCTGCTGATCGGTGAATATGTCGACTCGGTCATTATTCTTCTTATCCTTCTGGCGAATGCGTTGATCGGGTTTTTTCAGGAGCTGAGCGCTCACAAGTCTCTTGAAGCCCTGAAACGGATCAGCATTGCGCAGGCCAGGGTTCTGCGTGATGGTATTCGTAAAACGATTGAAGCAAAGGATCTGGTCCCGGGTGATATCGTCCTGCTTGAGGCCGGTGACAAGGTTCCGGCCGATTGCCGGCTGATTGCGGCGGTACAACTGCGGGTCGAGGAGTCGGCCCTGACCGGGGAATCACTTCCGGTTGATAAGAGTATTGAAGTGCTGGATGGAGACGTTCCGATCGGCGATCGGCGCAATATGCTTTTTTCGGCAACCACCCTGGCAACCGGAAACGCCCGGGCGCTGGTTGTCGCAACCGGCATGTCGACTGAACTCGGCAGGATTACTTCCTTGCTCAAGGAAACAAAAGAGGAAGCGACTCCCCTCCAGCGTCGTCTCGATATCTTTGGAAAGAAACTCGCATCTACCATTATTGGCATTTGTCTGGTGATCTTTATTATCTTTTTAAGCAAGGCCTATTTTGCCGAAACCCTTTCTGTCGAGGTGCTTGTTGCCCTGACCATTATCGCGATCAGTCTGGCTGTCGCCGCTGTTCCTGAAGCCTTGCCGGCAGTGGTGACAATTGCCCTGAGCGTTGGTGTTAAACGTCTGCTCAGTCGCCAGGCCCTGGTGCGCCGTCTCTCATCGGTCGAAACGCTTGGCAGCTGTGATGTGATCTGTACTGATAAAACAGGAACCCTAACCGAAAACCGGATGATGGTGCTGTATGCCTGGACGGCCGACGGTGAAACCATCCTGAACGGAAGCGGTTACGCCTTTGACGGAGAGATAGAGGGCTCTGATGCCAGCGATCTCTTCCGTTGTGGTCTGCTCTGCAACAATGCTTCAATTTACGAGGAGGCTGGCGACTGGCGTGTGGCCGGAGACCCGACCGAAGCGGCTCTTTTGACCAGCGCCGCCCGGGCCGGTGTTTCATCCGACGCAGAGCGCCTCGGCGAGATTCCTTTCAACTCGGAGCGAAAGATGATGTCAGTGCTCGTTTCCGAGCAGGGCCATGAGGTCGTCTACAGTAAAGGTGCTCTTGGTTCAATTCTCGATAGTTGCCGGATGATCATGGTCGACCAGGAAGCGGTCCCGTTAACCGCAGCCCTGCGGCGCACAATCGAGGAACAGAACCGGCATTATGCCGGCATGGCAATGCGGGTACTCGCCTTTGCCTTCCGGAAGCTCGATTCGGAAGAGGAGTTCTCTGAGGATGATCTTGTTTTCCTCGGTTTGCAGGCAATGATCGATCCGCCGCGACCCGATGTGATCGAGTCAATTGCCCGAACGCAGAAGGCCGGGATCAGGGTTATCATGATAACCGGTGATTACGGTGAAACGGCCAGCGCGATCGGCCGGGAGATCGGCCTCAATGGCGAGAGCCTGAGCGGTCAGGAAATTGAACGGATGGATATCGATGAGCTGAAGTTGGCACTCAATCGCAATACCAATATTATCTCACGTGTTGCTCCGGAGCATAAACAGCGGATCGTTCAGGCCTTGCAGGAGTCGGGAAATGTTGTTGCGATGACCGGCGATGGGGTCAACGACGCCCCGGCACTGAAGAAGGCCGATATCGGTGTCGCCGTCGGCAGCGGCACCGAAGTTGCGAAAGATGCCTCCGATTTTATTCTGCTC
>PKUH01000099.1 GCA_002869615.1 Desulfuromonas sp.
AGACCTGTAACACTTGTCACAACGTGACCGTGAATGCCGACGACCGTTCGATTGCCGACAAGCGTCAGCACATCAACGGGACCCGGGATGTTGATCTGGCTGCGACCTACGGTGGCGGCACAGATTGTAGCGCGGTCTACTGTCACTCTGATGGTTTGGCCACGCCTGTCGCATACACCAATCCAACCTGGGGTGGTGCAGCGATGACTTGTACTTCCTGTCACGGTGGTGCCGGTACAACCACGACTTTGTCGGCGACACACCTTGCACATATCGGTACTGATGTATCTGGTACCTCGCAGTTTGGTTACAGTTGCGAAAGGTGTCATAGCGCTACGGTCACCAATAGCACCACCATTGGTACTGCTGCTAATCACGTTGACCAGCTCCGTCAGGTTACGGTAACTGCTGCCGATGGTGGTGACGATGCTGTCAACTCCAACTTCACCAGTAATTCTTGTGCAACCACCAACTGTCATGGCTCGGCATCGCCGACATGGGGCGCCTCAACCACATCCAGTGACTGTTCTCTCTGTCATGGTATGGCTGCCGATCCGACTGACGGCCGTGACACCAACGGCGACACAGCGAATACCGACACTGAGGTCGGTGCTCACGTTGCTCACCTGAACGCCGCCAGCGGTATCTCGGCAGCGATCACTTGTAATCAGTGTCACGTGGATCCGAAGGATACCGCTGGTACTTATGTACAAAATGTCAATACCGCTGGTCATATGGACTGCGCTACCGTGCTCACCTGGGGCGGCATCGCATCCGCAAACGGCACTACGCCGACCAGCTGCGCCACGACCTACTGTCACGATTCCAGTGCCATTGGTAATGGCTGGGGTGGAGATGAAGGCATTGCTCTTGACTGGGCAACACCCATGATGGCTGGTAATGTAAACGACTGTGATAACTGTCACGGTTATCCGCCGACCCCGGCGAACGGGCATCCGAACAACACTAACTGTAATGCCTGCCATGATAACGTCGATACTGACAATGTCAGCTTCACCTTGGCCGGCAAGGCCTTGCACGTCGATGGCGCTGTTTATACTTCCGGTGGCGACACCTGTACCGATTGCCACAATGCCGATATCGATGGCGGCAAGAATGGCGTCCACGCCAGCCACACTGACGTCGCGACCTTCCTCGGCACCAAGTCAATTACTGCCGGTGACTACGGTACCAACGGCTGGTACACCACGACCTGGGTCAACGGCGCACCGATGTTCGGCTGCGGTGAGTGTCACCCGGCTGGTGAGGGCACCGGTCACCCGACTGCCGGTCTGAATGTTGACCTGGATCCGACTGGTGAAACGCCTCCGGCAACCAGTCCGAAGAGTAAGAATACAGAGACTCCGGACACTCCCACCTACACCAGTGGTAGCAGCGTCACCTGCTCGAACATCTACTGTCATTCTGATGCTCAGGCAGCAGGTAGCCGTAACTACGCACTTACGCCGAACTGGTACGGTGGCGCGTTGCCGACCGACGGCACCGAGTGTGCTTCGTGTCACAACAACGCTCCGTCAAGCGGTACCCACGGTAGCCACCTGGTCGGTATCCACTACGAGACCCTGTACAGCGGTACCGCTGGCCTGATGGCCTCCGGTGGTACGGGCGCCGCAGCTCACGGTAACGCTGCAACCTCCGATACCATCGGTTGCCAGACCTGTCATAACGACACGGTCACCGTTGAGTTTAACGACCAGAACAGCGTCTGTGCCACCTGCCACGACGGCGGCACTGCGGCGCTGCAGGGCAACATGGCGATCGACACGACGGGTAGTACCCACGTCAACGCCCAGGCCGACGTTGCCTTCGACACCCTCACGGGTTACAAGTCGCGTGCCCAGGTTCGTGATGACATCACCACCGTCACCGAACTGAACGACAACTGGACGCGGACCGACGGCTACAAGGCAAGCACCAGCTTCGACCAGATGAAGGTTGCAGCGCCGACCTACGAGGCCGACAGCAGTTGTTCCTCTGTCAGCTGTCATAATGGCATCGCGACCCCGACCTGGGACACCGGCGCCGTAGCAGACTGTACGGTCTGTCATACCAAGCTGCCGTAACGGTCGAAGAAGGAGTAAGAACACACGCCCATCCGGGGGAACCTTTCCGGATGGGCGTGAACATCGACCTGGCAATGAAGGGAGAACCGATAACCGAGTAGCAGGGTGGTGATCACATCCGCTACAAAACAACAGAGACTACAAGAACAGATAAAATAACTGACCTATCAAGGGCGCTTTCACCAGAAAGCGCCCTTTTCTTTACCCATCACCCATCACCAGGGACACTTCCCGTTGGGATGAACTCCGTGATATGTTAGTATCCTGAAAATTAACAGGGGGACACTTCCCAATGGGGAGTGTCCCTTATGATGGGTAATTATATGATTTTACGTTTTTTTACATCGCTGAAGCTGACCTTGACCCTGCTGCTCGGTCTTTCTTTTGTGTCTATTTTCGGCACCCTCGGCAAGGTTGAAGATAATCGCTTCGATTACTTCTATCAGTCGACCGGGTACCGTATTCTGCTCCTCTTGCTGGCTCTTAACATCGCCGCCTGTACCTGGAAAACATGCAAACGGAACCTCGACGACAAGAAGCGTTTTCGCGAGCGGCTGCATGAAGAGGCAGAGAAAACCTCCAACGGTGCGGATTTTGAAGCCCTTGAACGGGAATTGCAGAAGACGTTCCGGGTTGAGCGACGTACAAACGGTTTGCTCGCCAGCCGTGGCCGCCTCGGCCGCTGGGGCTCGACGATCGTTCATGTCTCGCTGCTGATTATCATGCTCGGTGGCATTCTGGCTGAATTCGGCTTTGTCGGGACCCAGATGGTGCCTGAAGGTAAAAGCACGATAACCTATTTCAATTGGGATGTCGGACTGGACCGGCCCCTCGGGTTTGAATTCCGGGTCGATCATTTCGAGCTCGACTACTACCCGATTGAACTGAAGATCGGTGCCTACGATCCGCAGACGAGGGAACTGATCGAGGAGTACGTGACCCAGGAAGGGGAGATGATCGAACTGCCGCTGCAGGGGGTAACGGCCCGAATCGTCAACTTCGAACCTTTCGACAAGGCGTTGAGTCTCGATATTTTCCGGGAGGGTCAAAAGATCGGATCTTATCGAGGGTTGCCGGGAGCGAGCAAGGAGGAGGTCACCAATTTCCTCGATGAATTCCTGGTGATCAAACCGACGGCGTTTCGTGATCCTGTTGTCCGGCAGATTATTGCCGATGCCTCGATTCTCGAAAACGGCGAGGTGGTGAAGCAGCAGCGGATCATGGTCAACCATCCTCTCGTTTACAAGGGGGTTGCCTTTTATCAGACCGCCTATAACCAGGACGAGTTCGGCTTCTGGTATGTCGGCTTCCAGATTTCGAAGGATCCGGGAGAACCGCTGGTCTGGGCCGGCTCGATTCTCCTGGTCTTCGGGCTGTGCTGCGCATTTTTCATCCGCTACCGGGTCTTGGTGGTGACGGCATCCGGTTTGACGCCGCTGCTCGGTTTCAATGACCTGGTTGGGCAGGCGTTGCTGAACGATATCGCAGCGAATAACGCAGGTATCGCGGGGGACACTTCCCTCGGGGAAGTGTCCCCGAAGAAGTAATCTTTGAAAAGTTCTTTGCTTGTCATTCCCGACTTGATCGGGAATCCATGATTGAAAAAAGCGATGCAACTGAAAATCAACGAAAGCACGATCCATTACGACGATCTCGGCAAAGGGCCGGCGGTGGTTCTGATCCACGGATTTCCCTTGTCGCGCCAGATGTGGGCGCCGCAGGTTGAGCCGTTAATTGCAGCCGGCTATCGGCTGATCCTGCCGGACCTGCGCGGTTTCGGTGATTCGGAAGGGGGCGGCCGTAATGTCGCGATGGATGTCTATGCCGACGATCTTATCGGGCTCCTCGATTATCTCGAAATCGAGCGAGCGGTGGTTGGCGGGATGTCGATGGGTGGCTACGTGCTGATGAACCTTCTCGAAAGATATCCTGACCGGATTTCCGGAGCGATGTTCCTGGTCACCCGGGCGGCCGCTGACGACGAAGCGGGGAAACAGAAACGGGATGAGCTGATCGATGCAGTTGAGACTGGCCGCAAGGCACTAGTTGCCGAAACCTTTGTCGGTGTACTGTTCGCTGATGAGACTGCCGATCAACAGCCGGAGCTGGTTGCCGAGGTCCGCCAGTGGATGGAAGCCGTGACCCCGCAAGGTCTGATCGGCGGCCTGGCGGCGATGCGCGAGCGGCCGGACTATGCCGACCGGCTCGACCGGTTCCGGCTGCCGGCCCTGGTGCTCGGCGCCGACCAGGACAAGGCGATTCCGCTCGAGCATTACCGGACATTGGTCGACGGATTGCCGGATGCCGAGGGAGTGCTCATCGCCGGCGGCGGTCACATGGTCAACATGGAGATGCCGGAGGTGTTCAATCAGGCAATTCTGCGGTTTCTGGCTCGCTTTTAAAGCAAAAAAGCCTAAAAGCGATTTTAACGCAGAGGCGCAGAGACGCAGAGAAAGCCAAAACCTTTACAGGCTTTTTGGTTTTAAGGCTTTTACCTTGAATCTTTTCTCGATGTTTGTTTTCTCGGCGGCGTCAGCCTGCGCCTCTGCGTTAAAGAGTTTTTTGATCTGAACACTCGGATTTTACGTTGCGAACTTTGCGCTTTTGCGGTCAATTTCTTTATAGTCAGGTTTCTTAAATGAAAACAGTTTTTATCATCCTCTTCGTACTGGTTTTACTGGTCCGTTTTTTTCTGCGCCAACTCAATATCAGCCATCTCAAAAAACATGGTCACGAAATCCCGGCCGGATTTGCGGGGGCAATTGATGCCGAGACCCTGACCAGAACATCCGACTACACCCTGGCCAAGGACCGGGTCGAGGCGGTTGAGTCGCTGCTCGGCAGCATCATTGCCGGCCTCTACCTCTTCAGCCCGATATTTCCCTGGTACGATCAAATCATCGCCTCATTCGGTTTCGGTTTTATCCTGCACGGGCTGATCTTTTTCCTGATCCTCGGCCTCATTCAGGGCCTGATCGGTATCCCGTTCAGTCTCTACCGGACCTTCGTCCTCGAAGAGAAGTTCGGCTTCAATACGATGACGCTGCGGCTCTGGCTGAGTGATCTGGCCAAGGGGGCGGCACTCTCACTGATTATCTCCGGAATCCTCCTCGGCGGTGCCTTTGCCCTGATCGCATCTTCACCACAATGGTGGTGGCTCTGGGTCTGGGGGTTTGTTGCCCTGGTCACCCTGTTTCTGATGCATCTGTCGCCGTATGTCATCGAACCGCTCTTCTTCAAGTTTGAGCCGGTGCAGAAGGAGGGTCTGGAAGAAGGGGTGCGGTCGATGGCGGAAAAGGCGGGCCTGACGATCAGCAAGATCCAGCAGGTCGATGCTTCGCGGCGCAGTCGACATGGCAACGCCTACTTCACCGGAATCGGCAAGGTCAAGCGGATCGTTTTGTTTGACACCCTGCTCGAAAAGCTGACGAATCATGAGGCGTTGGCGGTCCTCGCCCATGAAATCGGCCATTGGAAAAAAGGGCACATCTGGAAACGCCTGGTCAAGACGGAATTGCTGACGCTGTTGTTCTTCTGGGCGTCCTGGTACTGTCTCGACCAGGGCTGGCTGCCATCGCTGCTTGGACTGGATACGGCCTCATTTTTCAGTCAACTGGTTATTATCGGGTTTGTGATCTCGATCCTGTCTTTTCCGCTGACGCCGTTTTCAAGCTGGCTGTCGCGACGGGATGAATGGCAGGCCGATGCATTTGCCTGTGAACTGCACGGTGAAGCGAAAGACCTGGCGTCGTCGCTGGTGAAAATGTCCCGCGACAATTTGGCCAACCTGCATCCGCACCCGCTTTATGCCTGGTTTTACTATTCGCATCCGGCCCTGGCTGAACGGGTTGGAAGGCTGCTCGGAAGGTAACCCGTGGCGGTTGTTATCTACATCACGATTCTCGCCTTTTCGGCAATCTATGCCCCGCAGCCACTGTTGCCGGTTCTCGCCGAAGAGTTTGGCGTCAGCCGTGATGCGGCGGCGATGCTGACAACGGTTGTTTTCCTTCCCCTCAGTGTTGCGCCGCTGCTGTACGGTTATATTCTCGAATCGTTTACTCCCCGCCAGATGCTGCGCGTTGCCGTTTTCCTGCTGGCCATCTCGGAATTCTTTTTCATGACGGTCGACTCTTTTGCCGTGTTGCTCGGTCTTCGTCTCTTCCAGGGAATGCTGATGCCGGCGATTCTGACGGCTCTGATGACCTATGTTTCGACCGAGACCGAACCGGGCCAGATTCGCAAGGCAATGGCCGTCTACATCTCCAGCACCATCATGGGCGGTTTCCTCGGCCGGTTGATGTCGGGAGCCATTGCCTCCCTGTTTGGCTGGCGCTTCAGTTTCCTGATCCTCGGGATCAGCCTGCTTCTCGGTTTTTTTCTCCTCGGTCGGCTCAAGGCTGGCCGGCAATCGCAAACGATCAAGCCGAAGCTTGATCTTGTACTGACGGTGCTGCGCCGGAAAAGTTATCTCAAAATTTACGTCACCGTATTCTGTTTTTTCTTTGTTTTTGCCGCCATTATGAATTTTCTGCCGTTCCGGGTGACCGAGCTTGACAGCAGCGCTTCGGAAATGCGGATCGGCTTCATGTACAGCGGATACGTTCTGGGAATCTTTACCGCGATCTATTCGGTCCGGATTTCTGATCTTCTCGGCGGCCCGATCCGGGCGATGCTGCTTGGTCTCTTTTTTTTCGGTCTGGCGTTGGCCGGGATGATGTTGCCGGATACGCTGGTTCTTTTCGTATTGCTGTTTCTGTTCTGCGGGGCGCTGTTTCTCGTCCATTCGGCGGCGAGCGGGCTTGTCAACAGCCTGGCGCCGGAGAACAAAGGGATGGTCAATGGCCTCTATGTCGCGTTCTACTATGCCGGCGGGATGTTCGGATCGAGCCTGCCGGGGCTGGCCTACCGGGCATACGGCTGGTCGAGTTTTATCATTATTCTGATCGTGATTGTTCTGTTCGGTCTGC
Organism: Desulfuromonas sp.; assembly: GCA_002869615.1. NCBI lineage: Bacteria > Pseudomonadati > Thermodesulfobacteriota > Desulfuromonadia > Desulfuromonadales > Desulfuromonadaceae > Desulfuromonas > Desulfuromonas sp. The sequence continues at coordinate 7,052 of PKUH01000099.1, forward strand.
TGACAGTGGCAACCCTGTGGTCTCGCGCTAATATTGACGGAACCTGACTGTGCATCCTGCGGTTGACAGACGGGGATTGTTAAGGTATCTCTTTGAGCTGTTTTGAATAAAATAAATGGAATGAACCATTGACCTGAAAGGAATATTGATGAAAACAACAATGATAAAACTGATGATGCTGTTTGCTGCTCTCCTGTTTTTTGCCGGAACTGTCTCCGCTGCCGAGTGGGGTAAATATATGCGCTCCGAAGAAGTCCCGACGAGTGCCCTTGATCGGGCCAGCTACAGTATCGGCATGAGTCTCGGGCAGGATTTCAAAACACGTGGCATGGAGATGAATCCGGATCTGATCGCCCAGGGTATCCACGATGTTCTCGCCGGGAACGAACCCCTGCTGAGTCAGGAAGAAGCGCTTGCGGCTCTGCAGAAGCTTCAGGAAATGGCGCTCGCCAAACAACAGGAAGTTATGGATGGCATGGCGGCGACCAATCTCGCCGAGGGGACGGCGTTCCTGGAGGAGAACGGAAAACGGAGCGGTGTTGTCACCACCGACAGTGGCCTGCAGTATGAAGTTCTTGTCGAAGGGAATGGGGCATCGCCGAAAAAGACCGATAACGTCAGCGTTGATTACCGCGGCATGTTTATTGACGGCACCGAGTTTGACAGCTCCTACAAGCGGGGTGAGCCGGCTAATTTCAGTGTCGAGGGAATCATTCCTGGCTGGACCGAGGCGCTGCAGATGATGAAGGAAGGCGGCAAATGGAAGCTTTTCGTTCCGGCCGACCTGGCCTATGGTACCCGGGGTGCGCCGCCGGTTATCGAGCCGAACAAGACACTGATTTTCGAAGTTGAGCTGAAAGAGATCCTCGAACAGGATTGACCCTGATTGGGCCGACCCGGTGCCAAATTTTGTCATCCGACCGCTTCCCGGAAAAAAGCAGGATTCGATTCGGAACACGATTCGGCACCGGAAATGTCGATTTTCAGGAAATTGAGAAAAAGGGGATCGCCTGAAAAATCCTGAAAATCCCGCAGTATAAGCCAAGAATGATTTCGCCGGATGCAGTAATCTGCTGCATCCGGCTTTTTCTTGGCTTGACGATTGCATTTTATTACGGTAACTATTTAAAAATACAGTTTAAAACTGAATTGTGGAGGGTTCCAAATGGGAGTCAAGGTTCTTTTACCGGATGATGCTGTGGTCAGGGATATTCTTGAAAACTCTTTTCTGCAGCGCGCCGGGTTTGAATTTGTGAAAGCTGACGCCGCTGGTGATGTTTTTCAGCAGGTCAATGACCTCAATCCGGCGCTGGCTGTTTTCGACCTTGAGATGCCCGGCGTTGATGTCCCGGCTCTCTGCAGCCGGATCAAGGAAGATGCAAACCTCGGGAAGGTTCAGCTGATCCTGATTATTCCGAACGAGTCGCGCAAGCGGGATGATGAAATCAGCAGCATCGATGTCGATGCGATTGTTTCCCGGCCGATTGAACACCAGCGGTTTCTGACTTCGGCCAGCCACCTGCTCGGCGTATTCGACCGAACTAAGCCCCGGTTCGAAACCTTTATCATGGTCTCTTGCGGGTCTGATATCGATGAACTGCATCAGGGCTGGATCCGGAATATCAACAGCGGCGGGGCTTTTATTGAAACGAAAGACCTGCTGCCGATCGATTATCGATTGCAGATCCAGTTTGAATTGGGTGATGGTTCCGATCTGATCAGCTGCACCGCCCGGGTCGCCTGGGTGAATCATCCGGACTGGATCAAGTGTGAAAACCTGCCGCCCGGTATGGGGGTTCAGTTTCTCGATCTGGGAGAAGAAGATCAGGAATTGGTCTCTGCTTTCGTCGATTCCCAGCTGACTCAATCGTAGAGAGAGATGACGCGGCACGATGACATTCTGATGTTCTGGTTCGGTGCCCTCGAGCCGGACAAGCCGGTGTCGCCTGAGCGGAGCCGGCTCTGGTTTGGCGGCCTGGACGAGACCGATCAGCTGATTCGCGATAACTTTCTTGATGATGTTGAGCGGGCCGCCGCCGGTGAGTACGACTCCTGGTCAGGGACTGCGCGCGGCAGACTCGCCCTGATCCTCCTGCTTGACCAGTTTACCCGCAATATCTTTCGCAAAACCCCACAGGCATTTGCCTGCGATGAAAAGGCGCTGTCGATTTGTCAGGATGGCCTTGGCATTGCGCAGGACCTCGACTTGTCGGTCATTGAACGGGCCTTTTTTTATCTGCCGCTGGAGCATTCCGAGAAGATCGAGATTCAGCGCCGCTCGGTGGCAGCTTTTCAACAGTTGATCGATGCTGCGACACCGGCCCAGCGCCAGGCCTGTGAATCGTTCCATGATTATGCGGTTCGCCATTATGAGATCATCGCCCGCTTTGATCGATTCCCCCATCGAAACAAAATTCTCGGCCGGAGATCGACTCCGGATGAGATTGAATTTCTCAAGCAGCCAGGGTCGTCATTCTGATATTTCCTGTTAAACTTCAATTATGTGCTGTCGATCTGGATATTGCCGGAGGACTCCATGCAGGATATGAATTCAACCGTTGTTGTCCTGGCTGACGACCATGAACTGCATGCCGCGATAAAAAACTCCCTTTTTCAACGCGCCGGGTTTGTGACCTACGACGTCAACGGCGCAGAGGATACGTTCTTGGCGATCCGGCGGTTGCGGCCTGTTCTTGTGATTCTGACCCTCGATATGGCAGGTGAAAGTGGTGACCTGATTTGCCGTCGAATTAAGGAAGATGCCGATTTGCACAGCACTCCGGTTGCGTTGATTGCCCATTATGAAGATAATGATGAACGGGAACGGTGTCGCGAATCGGGTTGTGATGAGGTTTTGCATCGCCCCCTGAGTACCAAACAGCTGATGGCTGCGACCTACCGGATGCTGAAGGTCTTTGCCGATCGCTATGAGTTTCGCGGATTTGTCCAGTTTGAGGGGCTGTGCGGAGGTGATGGTGAGAGCCTTCGTGATTGTTCGATCCTCAATCTTTCCGGTAGCGGCGCCTTCATTGAAACCGGGAAATTGCGCCCGGTCGATTCATCGATTATCCTCGAATTCTCCTTGCCGGATGATGATGAGGCTGTTCGTTGCCGCGGCCGTGTCGCCTGGCTTAATCATCCTGAATGGTCGCGCAAGCCGCATCTGCCGGTTGGATTCGGGGTTCAGTTCGAAAGCCTGCCGCCCGAAAAGAGAGCCCATATCGAGGAATTCATTCACTCCGGAAAGCATTGACACTTCCGGATCCCCGTTACAATTTGCTGCCGCAGAATTTGCAGTGGACGGCATCAGCGTCATGTCCTTCGGCGCTGCACTCCGGACAGGATTGGGTTGAAACTTTCTTGTAGGCCTGGGTCATCTCGACGGTCACGATCCCGGTCGGAACGGCGATAATGCCATAGCCGAGGATCATGATACCGGATGCCAGGAACTGTCCCAGTCCCGTCTGCGGAGCGACCTGACCGTAGCCGACCGTGGTCAGGGTGACGATCGCCCAGTAGATGCTGCGCGGGATACTCGTGAAGCCGTTGTCTCCTCCTTCAATCACGTACATCAATGAACCGAAGATGACGACCAGGGTCAGCACCGTGTAGAGAAAGACGGTGATTTTCCGGCCGCTGGCCTTCAGCGCCCGCATCAGCAGCTGCGCTTCGCCGAGGTAGGGAACCAGCTTGAGAATACGGAATATCCTGAGGATACGGAGAATCCGGATCACCAGGAAATATTGACTGCCGGGGAGCAGCAGGCTGAGGTAAGTCGGGATAATTGCCATCAGGTCGACAATGCCGAAAAAACTGCGCGCATACTTCAGCGGCTTTCCGACGCAGCTTAACCGGAGGACGTATTCGATCGTAAAGAGAATGGTGAAAAACCATTCGATCGCGTAGAACTGCCCGGCGAAGCGCAGACGCAGTGATTCGATACTGTCGAGCATGACCGCAATAACGCTGATCAGAATGCTCGCAATTAGCAGAATGTCGAACAGTTTGCCGGCCGGCGTGTCGGCTTCGAAAATCACCTCGTGTACGCGGTAGCGCCAGCTTTCGGTTTTTCGCGATTCGGGTGGATCCGGTTTGTTGTACTGTTCCATAACGATAGAATTTATCCTACCGCCGGCGGCCGGTCAATCTTTTAGGCCGGCCCGATTGCCAACCAAAACGGTCATTTATTGTATTTCTTGGCAAAGGGAGTATCATTCTGATAATATTTATTTTTATGTCAGGCATCAGTTCTGCCTGAATCAACCTCAAAAAGAATGAGCAGCCCAATGATATCGACCAGACAGTCGGCGTTTTGTACTCTTCTCTGTGCGCTGGTTCTGCTTTTCACCCAGGCGGATCCAGCTCTGGCAAAAGAGGCGATGGAACACTCCGGTATGAAGATGACGAAGGAGGGCCAGCATCAGCATGCCGAGATGCCGGACGATGACCCCGGCGTCGGCCTCGATGAGAAGATCGGTGCGACCATTCCGCTTGAATTGACCTTTCGCGATGAAACCGGAAAGCCGGTTACGCTGGCCAGTTTGATCAATGGTCCGACGATTATTGCCCCGATCTATTACCGTTGTCCGAATGTCTGTAACTTTTTACAGAGTGACCTGGCCCGGGTTCTTCCCGATATCAAAAAAAAACCGGGGAAAGAGTACCAGGTTCTTTCGGTCAGTTTTGATGATACCGAGACGCCCGAACTGGCTACGAAAAACAGGGAGATGTATTATAAGGCGATGAAGGGGGAGTATCCTGACGGCGCCTGGCGTTTTTTGACCGGTGATCATGACGCCATCATGAAGCTGACCGGAGCGGCCGGATATCGCTTCAAGAAAATGCATGACGGCCAGTTTCTTCATCCGGTCGCCATTTTTGTTGTTGATAAAAACGGGATGATCGTTCGTTACCTGCATGGCACCCGTTTTTTGCCGAAAGATATCACTCTGGCTTTTATCGAGGCGTCCGAAGGGCGACTCGGGACGACCATTCAAAAAGTTGTTCGCTTCTGTTTCAGTTATGATCCGGAAAACAAAACCTACGTCTTCAACATCCTCCGGGTCACCGGTTCCGTGGTGTTGTTGACCGCCGTCGCCTTCATGGCCTTTCTGTTTTTCGGCGGCAAGAAGAAAAAGGGAAACTGATATGGCTGATGCTGTAACGCCGGCCGCTGGCAACCGCGGTTTTTTTGATGAGGGTGGAAAGTACGGAGCCAGGGGGGTTCTTTCCTGGATTTTCTCGACCGATCACAAGCGGATCGGGCTGCTCTACCTCTGGTGTATTGTTGCTTTTTTTATCATTGGCGCCATCCTCGGGCTGCTGATCCGTCTGGAACTTTTCGCCCCGGGTGAGACGATCATGTCGGCGCAGACCTACAATGCGACCTTCACCCTGCACGGGGTGATCATGATCTTTCTCTTTATTATTCCGAGTATTCCGGCAGCCTTTGGCAACCTGGTCCTGCCGATCCAGCTTGGAGCCCGCGATGTCGCCTTCCCGCGGCTGAATCTCTTTTCCTGGTGGCTCTATGTTATTGGTGCGGTGATGGCCGTTACAGCACTCTTCACCGGTGGCGGGCCGCCCGATACCGGCTGGACCTTCTATGTCCCCTTCAGTGTCGAGACCACGACCAATGTCTCCCTGGCGGCGCTGGCGGTGTTCGTACTCGGTTTCTCTTCGATCCTGACCGGGCTCAATTTTCTGACGACCATCCACCGGATGCGGGCCGAAGGGTTGACCTGGGGCCGGCTGCCGCTCTTTATCTGGTCGCTTTATGCGACCGCCTGGATTCAACTCCTGGCGACGCCGGTGATTGGTATCACCGTCGCCCTGCTCTTTATTGAGCGCCTACTCGGGACCGGGCTGTTCGATCCGAATCTCGGCGGCGACCCGATCATGTTCCAGCATCTCTTCTGGATTTATTCGCATCCGGCGGTCTACATCATGATCCTTCCCGGGATGGGGGTCATCTCCGAGATTATTCCGGTCTTCTCGCGCAAGCCGGCCTTTGGCTACAAGGCGATCGCCGTCTCGAGTCTTGCCATCGCTTTCGCCGGTTCTCTGGTCTGGGCGCACCATATGTACACCAGCGGCATGTCCGATATGGCGGTTCTGGTCTTCTCCCTGTTGACTTTTATTGTTGCGATCCCGTCGGCGATCAAGGTGTTTAACTGGCTCGCTACCATGCACAAAGGGTCGATTCTGCTTGATCCGCCGATGCTTTTTGCCCTTTCGTTCATCCTTCTGTTCTCGATCGGTGGCCTCACCGGCCTGATCCTCGGTTCGGCCGCGACCGATGTCCATGTCCACGATACATACTTTGTCGTTGGACATTTCCATTATGTAATGTTCGGTGGGACCGGTATGGCCTTTTTTGCCGCCATGCACTATTGGCTGCCGAAGTTCTACGGCCGGATGTATGACAAGAAGATTGCCACGATCTCCTGGGTCATTATCTTCGTCGGCTTCAATATCCTTTATATGTCAATGAAGGCGGTCGGAATTATGGGAATGCCGCGGCGGTACTACGATTATATCCCCGAGTTCACCACGATGAATATGGTTTCGACCTTTGGCTCCTGGGTGCTCGGTTTCGGTCTGCTGCTGATGTTTGTCAATCTGTTCCGGGGCCTCTTCAAGGGCACACCGATGGAACTTGAAAATCCGTGGGGCGGTGCCACCCTCGAATGGCAGGTCGCGACACCGCCGCCTCTGGAAAACTTTGATGATGATCCGGTTGTAACCCACGGGCCGTATGATTTCAAGAAGGCGGGAATCTTATGAGCGAGCATGTGCACAAGGACTACACCGGCGCCAAGTTCGGGATGTGGCTTTTTCTCTTCACCGAAGTGCTGTTGTTCGGCGGGCTGTTCATCCTCTACTCGGTCTATCTTCAGCGCTACCCGCAGGAATTTATTTCAGCCGGTAGCGAGCTCGATGTCCGTTTCGGCGGCGGCAATACCCTGGTGCTTTTGACCAGTTCACTTTTCGTGGCGATGTCAATTACCGCTTTGCGGCGGGGACAGACGGCGCTTTGCCAGGGGCTGCTCGGCGGGACGATTATTGCTGCCGCCATCTTCATGGTGAACAAGTTTTTCGAGTGGAGCGCCAAGATCCATCATGGCTTCTATCCCGGGTCGCCGCATATGCACGAAATTGCGCCGGGCGAATCAATCTTCTTCTCAATTTATTATATTACCACCGGGCTGCATGGCGTTCATGTGGTTATCGGTGCCATAATTATCGGCTGGACCATGTTCAAGATCAAGTCCGGTTCGGTCAATGCCGAAGACTGGGTTGTTTTGGAGAACGCAGGTTTATACTGGCATCTGGTCGATCTGATCTGGATTTTTATCTTTCCTTTATATTATCTGATCCTGCATTGATTCGGACCGGGATATCGAGGTGACTTATGTCTGAACAACACGAACATATCGTCAGTTATAAATTATTTGCCATTGTCTGGTCGGCCCTGCTCATCCTGACCGGAGTGACAGTCTGGGTCGCCCAGTATAACCTCGGTGCGTTCAATATCTGGGTGGCCCTGGGAATTGCGTCATTGAAGTCGGGTCTGGTTGTTGCGTTTTTCATGCACATGAAATACGAACAGCCGCTGTTCAAGATCGCGTTGATCTCGACGTTGACGATCCTGGCAATATTTATCGGCTTTACTTTCTTCGATGTGCTTTACCGCTAAGGGGGTATTCGCGTGAATCCGCAGTCTTTAACGACCGTCGAAGCGGTCGATCCTGTTTTCTACTTTATTTTTGGCGTCAGCGCGGTGATGTTGGTCGGAATCGTTGTGGCGATGGTCTGGTTTGCCTACCGTTACAACCGCAAGCGCTGCCCGGTTCCCGAGTCGCAGAAAGATCAAAATGTCTGGCTCGAGGTGACCTGGACCGTCATTCCGACCATCATTGTCCTGATGATGTTCTGGTTTGGTTGGGAAGGTTACCTTTCGCTGCGCCGTATTCCCGATAATGCTATGGCCGTACAGGGCACTGCCCGGATGTGGTCGTGGCTCTTTACCTACGAAAATGGCAAGACCAGTGACAAGCTCTATGTGCAGGTCGGAACGCCGGTCAAGGTCAAACTAACCTCTGATGATGTTCTGCACAGTTTCTTTGCCCCTGCCTTCCGGGTCAAGCGCGACTGTGTTCCCGGCATGGAAAACTATGCCTGGTTTGTCGCCGACGAAGCCGGCTCCTATGACGTGTTCTGCGCCGAATACTGTGGTGTCGCCCACGCCGATATGATAACAACGATCGAGGCGGTGCCACCGGCCGAATTTGACGCCTGGCTGGCCGGCAGCGGAGAGCCGGATGAAAGGCATCCCGGACTGGTCGCGATGGAGAATTATGGTTGTCTCGGATGTCATTCACTTGATGGTGCAAAACAGGTGGGACCGACCTTCAAGGGGATTGCCGGTCGGCAGACGGTTGTCGAAGTCGACGGTCGCGAAAAAACTATTTCCGCTGATCGCGACTACCTGCTAAGGGCGATCAACCAGCCGAATGCCGAAATAGTCAAGGGATTCCCGCCGGCGATGCCGCCGTTTGCCGACAGTGTCAGCGCGGACGAGCTTGAACAGATGGTCGATTACCTCATGCAGGACGAACAGGAGGGGGCGGAAGAGGTTCGGGAAGCGGTGGTTAGCGCTGAGCATGAAAAAGTTGTCGAATCTGAACAACCCGATTCAACTGTGAAGGAACACGCCGCCGAAACAGAAGATAAGGAAGAAAAAACCGGGCCGGTCGCCAACGATCCGGAACAACTGACCATGGACGGCATGAAACTGCTGCAGGAAAACGGTTGTCTCGGTTGTCATTCGACCGATGGCAGTCGTATGGTTGGTCCTTCTTTCAAAGGGATCGTCGGGCGCCAGGTCGAGGTTGAAAAGGATGGAGCGACCACAACGCTGACCAGTGACCGGCAATATCTGTATCGTGCCATCAATGAGCCGGCGGTCGAGATCGTGGTCGGCTATCCGCCGGTGATGCCGGCGGCCGGGCTCTCGGAAAAAGAAGTTGAAGCGATGATTGATACGCTTGAGGAAATGGAATAGATGCTCGGACGCCTGACCCGCTCACATCTTTCGATCCTGGTTGCTTTCTCGGCCCTCGCCGGCTACCTGTTTCATCCGGCCGGTCCTGATTGGCGCGGCGCCATCCTGCTCAGTCTTGGCGTCTGGTCGCTTGCGGCCGGCGCCTCGGCTCTGAATCAGGCCCAGGAAAAAGAGGTCGATGCACGGATGGTGCGGACCCGTACCCGGCCATTGGTTACCGGCCAACTCACGGTTTCAAGCGGGATCGTTATTGCTGCGCTGTTTCTCGGAATCGGTCTTGCCCTGTTGGCTGCTACCGGAGAGGTGCAGGTTTTACTCCTCGGCCTGTTCGCCCTGACCTGGTACAACCTTGTCTATACCCCACTCAAAAAAGTGACCCCTTTCGCTGTTCTTCCCGGCGCTCTCTGCGGCGCCCTGCCGCTCCTGATGGGATGGGTTCTCTCGGGGGGAGGGATATTCGACTCCCCGATCCTGATGCTTTGCGCCATCGTCGTTCTCTGGCAGGTTCCGCATTTCTGGCTGCTGGCGCTGGCGTATCCGGAAGATGCCCGACGCAGCGGCCTGCCGAACCTGTTCACCCGGATCCGGCCCGGGCGCTTGCGCTACCTCAGCCTGGTCTGGATCGTTGCCCTGCTGGCCGGCGTCGGTTTTGCCAATCTCTCCGGGTTAATCAGGGCCGACCTGAGCCGGATCGCTGTAGCAATTGCGATGCTGCTACTCGGTGGTGCGCTCGTACGTTATCACCGAAGAGAACCAGAGCCGGCTGACAGCGGTCGCCTTTTTGTTCAACTTAATCTTTTTATGACCCTTCTTTTCGTGGCCGTTGCGGTTGATCGGTTTGCCGCAAAGGGAGACGTTTTCGTCTCTTTTATATCGGCGCTCGGATAGCTTCATGTCGATTCTGACCGCGTTCGCGGCATCAGCCGTCCTTGAAAAAATACCGACTTGCAAAAGAAGACTTGTGTGGTAATATATAAGTTTAAGTTAGACGAAGGGTCATCATCCGACCCTTGGCACTGGCTCAACCCAAACACACAATCAATAAAGGAGACCTGCCATGGCGAAAAAACTTGAGGTGTACAAATGCGAAGTCTGCGGAATTATTACCGAGGTTGTCAACGAAGGTGGCGGCAGCCTGGTTTGTTGCGGCCAGGAGATGGTACTGCAGGATGAAAATACCGTCGATGCTGCGGTTGAAAAACATGTACCGGTGATCGAAAAGCAGAACGGTTCGATCAAGGTCACCGTCGGTAGCGTTGCCCATCCGATGGAAGATGATCATTACATCCAGTGGATTGAGCTGCTCGCCGACGGCAAGTCCTACACCCAGTTTCTGAATCCGGGCGATGCCCCGGAAGCGGTTTTCAATATCGATGCCGACAAAGTGACCGCCCGTGAATACTGCAATAAGCACGGACAGTGGAAAGCCGAAGCCTGATAGACTGCTCAAGCTGATGAGAAGCAAAAGGCTCCCCCGTCTGGGGGAGCCTTTTTTGTGGTTCATCGCATTTTACCGGGAATCAGGTGGTGCGTACTTAAACTCCTCCACACGTTTTTAACTGCACCCTGAAAACAAAAAACCAGTTCGCCGGTATCTCCCGGCCTGCTCATTACTTTTCTTGCCTATCCTGAGCCAGCCGAAGGGCTTGTCCAGGAAAAGTAAGCAAAAGAAAGACACTCCAGCGAGTCCGCCTGATGATCAGGTTCCCTCACTGCGCCGATTTCAATCCGTCAGTCACTGTCGTTCCCGACTCCGATAGGAAATCAAATTATGATTTTGAATCACCACCGGAGCTCTTGAGCTCGCCCCTTTTTCCCGCACCAATGATCCGTAGCCCGACCGCAACCGCCACGGAGGCATGCCGCGTTTGCCTCAAGGCAAACTCTCGAATTGCACTGTTGAACAGAAGCAATTCAGACCGAGTACAAAAGCCCCCTGCAAGGGAGCCGTTTTCTGCATACTCTTTTATGGCTTAATAAAAGAGTATGGCGGAGTGCGCGGCCGCGACCGCGCGGTTCTCCTGTATTCTGAACTCAGGTCAGTGTCCCTATCCAGCCAATCAAGACCGCAAGTTGCCCGGTTCAAATCAAACTCAAATCCGGGCTATATCTTTAACTAGGCGTGCTCCGCTTTTTGATAGACACAGACATTGCAACTCGATCCTTCCTTCTGGATGTAATCTGTCGCCTGTTCTTGCAGACGTTTCCAGGCGCCACTCTTTTCGATTTCATCCATGGCAGTGCGGTAATTATCATCTTCCCAGGCCTTGTCGCGGACGGTAAAGCAGATATAGCCTCCCGGCCTGGTAATGCGAATCAGCTCGCTAAAAGCTTCCGGACCGACGTGACCGCAGGTAAAGGTGCCGACACTGATAATCGCGTCGAAGCTGTTCTCCGGGAAATCAAGCTTAGCGGTCAGATCCCCCTGGTAGAGTCGGGTATAGACCTCCTTCGATTCGGCCTTTTTCAGCATCTGTTCGGAATAGTCAAGCCCTTCCAGGTTGCGATAGCCCTTTTGGTAAAGATCTGCGCCGACCAGCCCGGTACCGCAACCGGCATCCAGGATTCTGGCGGCCCGGTCTTTGACATGGTCATCGAGGAGTTGACCGGCTATCGCCGGGGCGACGTAGCCCATTTCATCGATCAGGTCACTATCGTAACGCTCAGCCCATTCACTGTAGGCTGTTGCCAGTTCTTCCTTGCTTTTTGCATTGAGTACTCTGTCATGAATCTCTTTACGGGTTGCCATGTTTTCTCCTAAAAAAAATGATGAAAGTATTGAATGGAAGGAGGGTGTACAGAATATAAACGAGCCGAGGATATTATTCACCACGACCCTGGGGGTAAGGCAAAAACGGCCTCACAAGCTGTCATCTCTTTTGATCGAGGGTACTAAAACCGGGCAGGATGGTCAAATTTATCTGTAAACAGCTGCACCCGGTAAATTGGTCGCGACAATTTCTATTGTACCGGAACTTACCTTTAACCTTTATCCTCGTCCCCTATTTTGCTAGCATACCTGCTCGGAGGTCGCCATGTCTGAAAACGAAGAACGCTTGACCAATCTTGAACTGAAATTTATGGACCAGTCGCAGCTGCTTGAAGAATTGAGTCACGAACTCGCATTCTGTCACAAGCGGATCGAAGAACTGACGCGTGAACATCGCTCAATGCAGGAAATGATGAAATCGCTTGAACCTGAGAATCAAGTCTCTCCGGATGAATAATGAGCCTGCAATTTGATTACAGCAACCTGAAGCGGGTTTGTGTCGAAGCTGTTATTATCGTCTGTTTTGCAATGGCAATCGGACTCGCTTTTAATCACCAGATGTTGATGGCTTCTTTTTCCGGAAAGGTCGTGGCCACAGCGCTCCCTGATGCCGCCGTTGATGAGCCGATCCCGGTTCCGGTGACCCTTCAGGATGTGCAGAAGTTGATGAACCGTTCGGTGCTGATTGACGCCCGGATTGCAGAGCTTTACCGTACGGGGCATTTACCGGGTGCCGTTTCTCTGCCGATGGATGAAGTTGAAGAACGCCTGCCGGTTTTTTCGGAAAAGTATCCCGGTACCCGATCGCTGATTGTCTACTGCAATGGCTATGGCTGCATTGACTCCTATGACCTTGCCGTGCGCTTGCTGCGGCTCGGTTATAACGACGTCATGGTCTACGAGGCGGGATATCCGGAGTGGCGGGATGCCGGACTGCCGGTTGAAGGAGGCACGCCATGAAACGGAGCGGCCGGCTCTCTTACCATCTCTGCCGGGTCATTCTCGGCGCCTTCTTTATTTATGCCGGGAGTCTGAAGATCAGCGATGCTCCGGCCTTTGCCGGCCAGATCGCGGCCTACCAGATTCTGCCGTACCAGTGGAATTATGTTGCGGCTGCAGTCTTACCGTGGATTGAGCTGCTTTGCGGGCTGCTCCTGCTGATGAACCGCAAGGTTCGACCGGCGGCACTCGTTGTTGGTGTGCTCAGTATTGTTTTCATGGTTGCCCTGTCAACGGTGATCTATCGTGGCTTGAATATTGACTGCGGATGTTTCGGCCCCAACGTACACTCGACTCCACAGCAGGCGTTGTTGCGCAATGTCCTGATTCTGGCGCTGGCGCATTTCGTTTTTCATTTGCGCAATAAGTATTCGAAAAAGGAATTGAAAGGCAGTAGATAGTAAGCAGTAAGCTTAAAACTGCCAACTGCCAACTGCCAACTGCCAACTGCCAACTGCCAACTGACAACTGATAACTGATAACTGAATCCCCATGGAACCCTGGCAACAACAACTCAAGACTTCCCTCACCGAGCCGCTGTCGCTGGCCAGTAGGCTGAATCTCGATGTTGGTGACGTCAGGGCCGTCGCCGAAAAATACCCGGTGCAGCTGACGCCCTACCTGCTCGAACTTTTAGCCGACCGGACCCATCCGTTCTGGAAGCAGTTCGTTCCCGATCCGGCCGAACTGGCCGATGATGTGGCGTCGGAGGATCCGTTGGCGGAGCAGGAAAAGTCACCGGTGCCGGCTGTTGTTCACCGCTACCCGGGCCGGGTTCTGCTGCTGGCGGCGAACAGCTGCGCTGCCTATTGTCGATTCTGCACCCGCAAGCGCCGGGTGGGCAATCGCGACCAATCATTGTCGTTCGGCCAGGTCCTGGATGGTATCGACTATGTCGCCGACCACCCGGAAGTTAATGAAGTCATTCTCTCCGGCGGCGACCCCCTGACGATGAATGATGGCCTGCTCCGGGAGCTTCTCGATCGGCTACGTCGAATTCAACATGTTGAAATCATCCGGATTGCAACCCGCATGCCGGCGGTGTTGCCGGAGCGGGTCACCGAGTCGTTTGCGGCGATGCTCCGGACGTTTCAGCCGATTTACCTGACGACCCATTTCAACCATCCGGCCGAGCTGACGCCGGCTGCGGTCGAAGCCTGCCGGCGCCTGGCCGATGCCGGGATCCCGCTGGCCAACCAGACGGTCTTGTTGCAAGGGGTCAACGACGATATTGAAAGTCTCAGCCAGCTTTGTCTTCAGCTCCTGAAAATACGGGTCCGCCCGTATTATCTGCATCAGCTCGATTCGGTTCGCGGAACCGGCCATTTCCGGGTATCATTGGCAAGAGGGGTTGATTTGATCGGGCAGTTGCGTCAACAGGTCTCCGGATTGGCCATGCCGCATTATATTGTCGATTCACCCGGCGGTCATGGCAAGGTCGAACTGCTACCGGAAAATGTTCTGGCCAGAGGCGACAGACAATGGGTTTTGCGGGCTCCCGACGGAACTTCGGTGACCGTACAGAGCGAAGGAGATTGAATGGAACCGACACTGCACAAGCATGGTCGCCGCAACCAGTTCGCCAGCGATAATTACGCCGGAATATGTCCGGAGGCCTGGCAGGCGATGCAGGAAGCGAATCACGGCTTCTCGAATTCCTACGGCGACGATCTCTGGACGGAAAAAGCCTGTAATGCCTTGCGTGAATTTTTTGATTTCGAGTGCCAGGTCTTCTTTGTCTTTAACGGCACGGCGGCCAACTCGCTCGCCCTGGCCTCGCTCTGTCGTTCCTATCACAGTATCCTCTGTCACGAACTGGCGCATATCGAGACCGACGAATGCGGCGCTCCCGAATTTTTTTCCAACGGCACCAAGGTTCTTCTGGTTCCGGGCGCTGATGGCAAGGTTGATCTCGAGGCGGTAGCCAATACCGTGACCCGCCGGGCCGACATCCATTATCCGAAGCCGAAGGTTCTGTCGATCACCCAGGCGACCGAACTCGGTGGTGTTTACATTTCGGAAGAATTGCAGGCGATTAAGGCGATTGCCGAAGAATACGATCTCAGGGTTCATATGGACGGAGCCCGCTTTGCCAACGCAGTCGCTTCGCTTGATGCCGAACCGAAAGAGATCACCTGGCAGGCCGGTGTCGACGTGTTGACCTTTGGTGGCGCAAAAAACGGGATGGCAGTTGGTGAAGCCGTGGTCTTCTTTAATAACGACCTGGCCGAAGAGTTCGACTATCGCTGCAAGCAGGCGGGGCAGCTCGCTTCGAAGATGCGATACCTGTCGGCGCCATGGTATGGATTGTTGAAGGATGGGGCGCTGCTTCGGCATGCCGCTCACGCCAATCGGATGGCCCGTGAACTGGCCGAGGATCTGAGCTCGATCCCGGGAATTGAAATCGTACACCCGGTTAAGGCCAATGCCGTCTTTGTCCGGATGCCGGAATATCTGCTTGAATCAGTGCTTGCCCGAGGCTGGTATTTCTATACCTTTATCGGCACCGGTGAGGCCCGCCTGATGTGCTCCTGGCAAACCTCGGAAGAGGATATCGCCGAGCTGGTCAGTGACCTGCGTGAGCTGGTGCAGGGATGACGATGATTGTTGATGTCGAAACGCCTGAACAGCTTGCTGCCGCGCGCCAGATTTTTCGTGATTATGCCGCATCGCTCGATATCGACCTTGAGTTCCAGGGATTCAGTTCCGAGGTCGCTGCGTTGCCGGGTGAATATGCGCCGCCGACCGGGGCGTTGCTGCTGGCGGTAGAAGAGGGCGAATGTCTCGGCTGTGTCGCCTTGCGTAAACTCGAAGAGGGCGTCTGCGAGATGAAGCGGCTATATGTCGCCGAAGCGGGTCGGGGGCACGGTCTCGGTCTCAAACTGGCCGAAGCGATCATTGTCCGGGCCTGTGAGCTCGGCTATGATAAAATGCGCCTCGATACATTGGCAACGATGACCGAAGCGCGGGCGCTCTATGCATCGCTCGGCTTCCGACCGGTGGAACCGTACTGTCACAATCCCCTGCCCGGAGCCGAGTTCTATGAGCTTGAACTCTGATCAGGACCCGCCAAGCATCCCTTTCTTCATGTCGACATCGGCCGGCTGGTCGCCGAGATAGATCAACAGGATCCCCTGCGCGAGCTCTTTTGATTCGATCGAGCCGAGATCCCGGCCGTTATGGGTTGCCCTGACCCGGCCATCGGCTCCGAGGATCAGGTCGACCTGGTCGCCGGCGACAAAATCATCGCCGAAGAGGCCGAGGAATTTCCTGACCGGCGGGGTTGCGACCAGTTTCGGCGAGTTTTTTTCAAACCCCTCGGCAAAGGCGTCGATAATCTTTTTCTTGTCGACCTTTTTATAGAGGAAATCCATCCGGATCAGTTTGTTGCCGGTCATGTCGAGAACCTGGCTGGCCCGGGTTGTCTTTTGCGGCGTATATAGCGAACCGACATAGACCTTGACGAAAACAAACTTCTTGCGGATGCCGTAACCGTTCAATTGCAGCTTCTCTCCGGCGACCTCGGTCTCGCTGGCGATGTTGACGCCGGCCACTTCAACAGCCAGGGCATTGCCGGAACAGAAGAGAATCAACAGGAAGATCAGAATGCTTTTCATGGCAGTCTCCTTTTCTTTGCCAACGGTGTCAGCTGATTTTGATCTGAACTTTCTCCATCATAGGTGATTGCGGGAATAGTTCGGCAAAAAGTTGATAGTGTCGGTTGGCCGAATCGGCAAAGCCACCGATTTCGAGCAGGCGGGCACACTGGAACACCGCTTTCTCGCGAATGGTCGGCGGCGTTGTCGCATCGGCTGAAAGTATCTCGAGGCAGCGGGTCGCCATCTCCAGGTCCTTCTCCTTGTGGAAAATCGAAGCAAGGCGGAACAGGGTCGGATGGTCGGTTCCCTTGAAGTAGATATTATAGTACTCCCGAAAAGCTAATGCTGCCTTCAGCGGTTCCTTGTGCGCGAAAATCCTGATAGCCTTGCTGTAGAAATCTCCACCTTCATCACTCGGGCCGTACTTCGAGTTAATCTGCCCCAACATCAACATCGCCTCGGCGTTCCCCGGATCCCGCTGTAATGCATAACGGAGCGATGCCTCGCCGGTCTCAAGATTGACCTTGCCGGTTTCCATTGCCTGAGTGCCGATATCCATATGGCGTTCATCGATTGCCTCTTCCCCGAGTTTAAACATCATGGCAAGAATCACCCCGCCGAGCATGCCGCCGATATGAGCCCAATGCCCGATGTTGGAAGTATTGGTCCCGGCGATCTGGCCGATGCCGCCGGAAAGGTCGGAGAGGAAAAAGAGGCCGATAATGACCAGGGAATTGAGTCGGACCTTGAGGCTGATCGGCAGAATCAGCGAAAAAATTCCGAGGATCGGCAATGGAAAAACCATGCTCTTGAAGTAGCAGCGGATTGCGAATATTCCCATCACTCCCGATATCGCGCCGGATGCACCGAGCAGGTGCCCGGATGCACCATGAAATACCCGAACAATGAGCACAAAAAGGAGCCCTGACGCCAGTCCGGATAAAATATAAAAAAGCAGAAAACGGCCATGGCCGATCCGTTTTTCAACGACAGTTCCAACCGCCCAGAGAAACAGCATGTTTCCCCAGAGGTGGCCCTGTCCGGCATGCAAAAACTGGTGGGTGAAGGCACTCACCGGAACATTAAACAGGTTCGGCTCGTGCGGCAGAAAGACGAAGCCCTTGATGGTTTCGACATCGACATTCATCTCGATGCCGTAAAATACAAAGATATTGATAAAAATGATCGCATAGGTGATGCCTGCCACCCCTTCGGTCTTTTTTTCTCCTTCGGCATACATGACCGGCATGAAGGTGATGTACTCCTTCAGGACCTGAAAATATGTTCTGCCACTTTCGGCGGCCATAATGCGGACATAGCAGGAGAGTAGGAGCGGAGCGAAGAGAAAGCCGAGAAATAGCAGGAACCTGAAGTCAGCAAGGGTGCTCTTCAGGGCAAGGATGATGCCGATCAGGATGAAAGACTTGAGGACAAACGCTTTTTCCCGGTGGTCGGAAAAATAGGCTGACACACGTTCAAGAAAAGAGGCGTTCTGCGGCAGTGGGGCCGCATCGCCCGGAGTAATGATCGGTGCTGATTGAGCCGGGGGTTGTTCCTTCGTACCGGAAGTTGAATCTCCGGCTGTTGCTCGTTGTTGCTGTTTAAGGAGTTTCTCAAAAATGACGCCACATTGAATGCAGGTTGTCCCCTGCTCCTGTTCTGTTGTGCATTTCGGACAGCGAAAGATTTCCGGTTCCGGCGGTGGTGGCGGGGCTGGCATCTCCTTGATGTCGCAATCGGCACCGGTTTTGTCGAGTAGCGCCTTGTACTTTGCTGCGGTGGCCTGGTCGAGATTTTTTTTCAGGATAAACGGATCGCCGGAGAAAAAACGATGCATGGTTTCATCGTCATATTTGCAGAGGGCCTGAACCTTCTCCCAAACTTCACTGCGCTCATATCCCGGCAGCAGAAAGCCACGAAAAACAAGATGGAATTGCTGATGGCTCATGCGATCATCCCCCTCCGCGATAATTTAAAACAGTTATCTTTATAACATGTAAAATGGATAGTGAACAAGAAGTCAGAAAAGGTGTTTTGCGGGGTAAGTCATCAAGTGCGACGAGATACTCAATAGTAAAGCATCAGGAACAGAATCGGGATACCGCATCCGGCGGCGGTCAGGATCAGGCACCGTTTGCGCATTCTCCCTTTCGGTAGCAACAGCAGCCCGGTCAGGGCGAGCAGAATCATTCCCCCGGCGTATAGGTCAGCCATCCAGGTCCAGGCTTTTTTCGGATGGTTGAGGTGCAGGAAATTCAGCGGATACCAGAAGCTGCGTGGTTCGATGCGCTCATGCACGACCTTGCCGCTCGGGAAATCATACTGGATGACCCGGCCCTCGACAAAAACCATAACGCTCTCCGGGTCGTTCTGGAAGATATTGTCATAGGTGCTTTTTTCGCCGAGCTTGCCGAGCAGTTGTAAAACCTGGTCTTCAGAGATAACTCCTGTGAACCCGCTTGGTGGCAGCTGCGTAATCGATTTGACGACCTTGTAGTTCGGATTCCAGTCACGGATGTGATTAACTGCGATGCCGGACAAGGCATAGATCAGGGTCAGCCCGATACAGAGATAGCCGATATCACGATGCAGGGCGTGATTCCATTTGCGCCAGTTCATGGAGTCAGCCGCGGCTTACAGGTCTGGAATCTCGGCACCGAGTCCGCGCAGTTGATAAAACGTCTCACCGGATGTGACAGTGGCCGGATCGAAAGCTTCGCCGGTCTCTTCAGCGTGATGTTTTTTGCGGGCGATAACGTCCTCTTTGCTCAGGACGAATTTTTGCAGGATCCCTTCAACCGTTGCCATTTTGCCCCGGGCGGTCATCGGAAAGACCATGTCGCCATCGGTGACCTTGAAGCGGAGCTTCTGAAACGGCTTGTCGCCGGCAATGTACATCCAGCAGCCACGCGAGGCGCAGACATCAACGATCATGCCTTTGACCTGAACTTTCTTGCCGAGGTAATTGTCCGGTGTTTCCAGTATTGACTAAACCAGAGTTGTCTTTTCAAGCGACAGCCCGGCACCAAAAGTCTGGGCAAATGAAACTGAAGAAAAAATCAGAAAAAGTAGTGATGTAATCGTTAGAATTCTTTTCATCATAAACTCCCGTAGAATTATTTTACCAATGCTATTACAGCGTGCTTTTTAGTGTCAATATAAATATTCAGTTTTTTGAATATTTAAAGTGTGAAAGGTTGTCATCGGCTTGCCTGGGCATCTGATGTCATAGTGATTCATCAGGAAAGGCAACGACGTCATTGATGTCACTGCTGTCGGTGATTAACATCACCAGGCGATCGATTCCGAGAGCGATGCCGGCTGATTGTGGCATATTGTATAGTTCTTCAAGGAATTTTTCCGGCAACGGGTTTGGCGTCTTCCCGGTCCGGCGCCGTTCCGCTTCATCCTTTTCAAAACGGGACCGTTGCTCGCCAGGGTCGGTCAACTCCGAGAAGCCGTTTGCCAGTTCCAGTCCGCCGATGTAGAGTTCGCAGCGCTCGGCAACTTGGGGGTTGCCCGGTTTGGTCCGGGCCAGTGCCGCCAATGGTGCCGGGTAGTCGATCAGAAAGAGTGGTTGCGGGGCGAGGGCCGGTTCGACGTCGGCAGTCAGGATTTCTTCAAAACGGTTCTCTTGCAAAGCCTCTGTCGCGCTACAGGCCGCATAGCGTTTGAATGCTTCATCGACTGTCAGGCGCGGCCACGGCGGCGCCAGATCAATTTCCTGCTGCTGCCAAATGATTTTTTGCGCCGGGACGAGTCGCAGCAGCAGCTGTTCGCAGTCGTCCATCAACTTGAGATAATCGGCATGCGGCCGGTACCACTCGAGCATCGTAAATTCCGGCAGGTGTCGGGCGCCCCGTTCATGCTCACGCCAGACCCGGCAGATTTGAAAAATATCGCCGTAACCGGCAGCGAGCAGGCGTTTCATCGCCAGCTCCGGAGAGGTCTGCAGCCACTGTTCTCCGCAAGCGACCGCATCTATGTGCGGCTCCGGTGCGTTGGCGCTGATCCGGTGCGGTGTCTCGACTTCGAGAAAGCCGCTTTCGACGAAAAAGGCCCGGATCGCTTGAATGATCCGGGCCCGTTCTGCCAGAAGTTCCTGCTTGCGGGCGAGAGCCCAGTTGAGATCAACCATGATGGACTTCAACCATTCGAAAAAACCTTTTTAACGCAATGGCGCAAGCTTACGCCGCAAAGAGAATCAAATTCAAAAAATCTTGTTTCGGGTTTAAAACCCAACCAGCTTCCAAGGTTTTGTCTTTCTTAGCGCCTTCGCGTCTTTGCGTTAAGAAGTTCTTTATTCCTTTACCCGAGTGACATATTCCCCGGTTCGCGTATCAATCTGGATCAGCGTTCCCTCCTCGACAAAACCCGGGACCTGAAGGGTATAGCCCGATTCAATGGTTGCCGGCTTGTTGTTGCCGGCCGCGGTGTCGCCTTTAACCCAGGGGTCGGTATCGGTAATACGCATATTGACGAAATTCGGCAGGGTGATGCCGATGCCGCGTTCGCCGAACATCAGGACCTTGACTTCCATGTTGTCGACCAGGAAATACTTGTCGTCAGCAAGAACCTCTTCGCTAAGAGAGACCTGCTCATAGGTTTTCTGATCCATGAACACGTACCCGGAATCATCCTTGTAGAGATACTGCATCTCCTGTTCGGTCAGGGAAGCCGGCTCAAACGATTCGCCGGAACGGTAGGTCCGATCGAACAGGGCGCCGGTCAGCATGTTGCGGAGCTTGCACTTGTAGAGAGCCTGGCCCTTGCCCGGCTTGGTGAAGTCGAACTGGGCGACGACGTGCGGTTCGCCGTCGATCAATATTTTCAGGCCCTTCTTGAGGTCTGAACAGCTGTACATTTCTGTCTCCTTATGGTGTTGGCGATGATCATCAGCAGTGGCGTTATGCTTAACCCCGGTTCTGTAACTTGCCGGGTCATATCAGACTTGTGCCACAGCCCTGCGCAAGCTTTGCTGGAAATGAAAATTGCCGGTGCAAATAAAACGATTGGTTGTTGCAATGGCCAACAATTTAATTGGCTCTAAACTTTTCACAAGAATGACTGATATTGTGGTGATAAGTCGGAATTGTCAAAAAAGCTTAAAAGCAAGAGAGTTATACACAATGTCGCTTGTAATGTCACTGAAAAATCTTTGGCAAAGCCTGTTGATATGCTAGATTGTGCCGATATTTCAGCCTGTTTGGAAAGGATTCCTTATGACATCAAATGATCTTAAACGGGGCCAGGTGATCGACCTCGACAACGCACCCTGTCTCGTCCTCGAAGTGACCAGCCAGTCGCCGTCGGCCCGGGGCGGCAGTACATTGATCAAGACAAAGTACCGCAATCTGTTGACCGGCCAGGTGCTCGATAAAGCTTTCAAAGCCGGTGAACGGGTTGACCCCGCTGATTTTGAAAAGCGTAAAGGCCAGTATCTTTACGCCGATGGTGAGCATGGCGTCTTCATGGACATGGAGAGCTATGAACAGTTCGAACTCGGTGACGATATATACGGTCCGGTTAAAGGTTTTTTGCTCGATGGTGCCGAAGTGATCATGGGGGTTTTTGCGGGTCAGGTTGTTTCGATCGAGCCGCCGATGACGGTCGAACTGGTTGTCTCGGAAACCGAACCGGTGATTAAGAAGGCGACCGCCCAGGCCCAGAGCAAGGAGGCGATCCTTGAGACCGGCCTCGTCATCCAGGTTCCGGCCTATCTCGAGACCGGCGAGAAAGTGAAGATTGATACCCGGGAAGGACGGTTTGTTTCGCGCGCCTAGGTCTGATGAAATAACCGTTTGCAGCCTGATGTTACCGCACAAACTTCCGGACAAAACGCCCCTCACGGGGCGTTTTGTTTATGTGATAAAATCCGAACTTATCTCAATAGTCATCTGTTTCACTATTTGCATTCCTGCAAAAATCCGCTTTTCACTATTTGCATTCCTGCAAACTCCGCAAAATCCCTGCTTTTATGAGCTTTCGTCTCTCTCTCTTTTGTTCTGATTTGCATTCCTGCAAAAACTGCCGATTTCGATCTTCCTGGATAATTCCCGTTTCTAATTCATAAAGTACTGAAATTAAAGAGAAAAATTAAATACAAAACATTGTTCTTTTTCTGGTACGCAGCTTGCCAATACAAGAATGCATCATCAACAGAATTCAATCTGTTGATATCGGCAATCAAGGATGATGACCATGCGAAATCAGAAACCGAACAAGAGCGGCCCACGGATCAACGGTATCAATGGGAAATGGCCGCTCAGCTATCGGTTGCGAATGACCATGATGCAGGACTTGAATACTTCCTATCTGAATAAAAAGGAGAAAGACATGAGTACACAGAATTCATTGATGCGTGGCTGGGTTGTTGCCCTGGCTGGTACCGGGATCAACCTCGCTCTCGGGATTCTCTATACCTGGAGTATCTTCAAGGTGGCAATCGCCGATTCGGTTGCCACCGGCGGCGCCTTCAGTTGGGAGCCTTCTTCGATTAACGACCCCTATGCGACGGCCTGCCTGGTTTTTGCTGTGGCGATGATCGTTGCCGGCAAGGTTCAGGATAAGTTCGGTCCGCGCGTGACCTGTATCGCCGGCGGCATGATGGTCGGTGCCGGTTTTATTATGATTTCGCAGAGCGCCAATTACTGGGTCTGGATCCTCGGGTTCGGTATCCTCGCCGGTGGCGGTATCGGCTTCGGCTACTCGGCTGCAACTCCGCCGGCCCTCAAGTGGTTCCCGCCTAAAATGACCGGCCTGGTTGCCGGGATCGTTGTCTCCGGTTTCGGGCTCGCTTCGGTTTACATCGCTCCGCTCGCCAAATATCTGCTCGGGACTTACGGGCTGCAGCAGTCGATGATGTTTTTCGGCTTCGGTTTTATGGCGATCGTCAGCCTGTTTGCTCTGTTCGTCTCCAATCCGCCGCAGGGCTATGTGCCGAACCTGGTTGATACCCCGCTTGACAAGCCTGCTGTCAAGGTCGAGAATTCCGAAGACCTCAGCCCCTCGCAACTGTTGAAAACCGGCTCCTTTTATACTCTCTGGCTCTGCTTCTTTATCGGTGCCGGTGCCGGCCTGATGGTTATCGGTAGTGCCAAGGGCCTGGCCAAGGCGAGTATGGGTGAGATGGCTTTCCTCGTCGTTGTTATTATGTCGGTCGGTAATGCTGCCGGCCGCCTGGTCGCCGGGGTCGTCTCCGACAAAATCGGTCGCGCCAATACCCTGACGATCATGCTGGTATTCCAGGCCGCCCTGATGTTTGCCGCTATTCCGGGACTCAAGGGTGATGCCAACCCGATTGTTGTTGTGTTGCTGGTCACCTTCATGGTCTTTAACTACGGCACCAACCTTTCCCTGTTCCCGAGCTTTGTCAAGGATATGTGGGGCATGAAGCATTTCGGTATGAATTACGGAATCCTGTTCAGCGCCTGGGGCGTTGGTGCTTTCGTCCTGGTCCGTGTTGCCGAAGTGCTGAAAGTCCGGACCGGTGACTTCACCATGTCGTTTGCCGTTGCCGGCGTCATGCTGCTGGTCGGCGCGATGATGGCCAGTTCGCTGCGGCCGGCCAAGGCTATCGAACCGGTTCCGGCAACCGACCCGGTTGAAGAAGAGGATATGGTCCTCCAGAAAGCCGGCATCGAATAATCCGAAAATTACCTCTCAGACGTATCCCTGTGCCGGGATACTGATTCAGGCCCCGCCACTGGCGGGGCTTTTTTTGTTGTGCCGAAATGAGAACAGGCAGCCTGACGCGGCAAAATGTTAATTGCGATCCATGATAAATCCGGTCTGTGCAATTTTTCAATATTTTGTAATGACTGGGCTTTTCGAAAACTTTTCCAGATAAAAAGAGCCTGGATATGGTTTGCAGCACGGAGATATCGTCTATACTTGAATGTATGAACATCCGGAAAATAGTCATGTTGTCGAATCGGCTATAAATGCGCTCTGTTTTTCCTCGGCCTTTTTGCCTGCAAATGAGGATGAATTGTAAAAAAACATCTCCCCAATGCGAATGATTTTTTTTTGTATACGCTTGTCGATCCTGTTCTTAATGTTGGTCGTAACCTGTATCAGTCAACAGAAGTCAGTAGCGGCTGCCGAAGCAAGCCTGGTTCTTGTTGTTTCCGGGGTTGAAGGTGAGTTGCGTGAAAATGTCGAGGCTGCGCTGGCGATCCCGCGGGGGCTGGTCAGGGACGGTCAGATCAATCATCTCTGGTTGCGACGTTATGTTCGGCAGGCGCGGCAAAAAGTTCGGGATGCCTTGAAGCCTTTTGGATATTACCGGGCCGAAGTGGATGCCCATCTTGAAGAAGGACCGGGCCAACATTTTCTGCTGCGGGCCCTGGTTCAGCCGGGTCCACCGACGAACCTCGAAGATGTTTCTATCGAACTGACCGGACCAGGCCGTGACGAGAAAGTATTGCAGCAGTATGTGAAGGAATCGTTCCCCCTGGTTGAAGGTGATGTTCTGCGGCATGATCTTTACGAAAAGGGCAAAAGCCAGCTTGCGGACGCAGCGGTCGACCTCGGTTATATCAAGGCAAAATTTACGACCCACATTATTACAGTTGACCCGGAGATCGACCGGGCGAGATTGTCTCTGACACTCGATACTGGTCCGAGATACCGTTTCGGGCGGATTGTTTTCCCGGCTGATTCAGCTTATCCCGAACGGTTTCTGCAGCGTTACCTTACTTTCAAGTCGGGTGATGTGTTCACTTATGCCGCTCTGGGGCGGACCCATTCCCGATTGATTGACTCGGACCTTTTCCAGAATGTCGCCATCTTTCCGCGCATCGAAACAGCTGATGAATCACGGGTTCCGATCGAAATACTGCTCAAACCGAAAGCCCGCCGGACCTTGCGGCCAGGGGTCGGCTACGGCACCGATACCGGCGCCCGTTTTTCCCTGCTTTATCGCGATATCAACGCATGGCAAATCGGACACAGGTTTGATACCGATCTGATTATTGCCGAGGTACGGCAATCAATCGATTTTTCCTATATGTTCCCTCACTACCGGGACATCCATAGTTCTACCGTGATCAAGGGAGGCTTTGATCGGGAAAAAACCGATAGCTATATCAGCCGTATTCTATTTACTGAAGCGGAACTGGTCCAGAGTTTTGGCCGCGGCAAAAGGCTTTCGCTTTATGCTCGTTTGCAACGGGAGAGTTACGAAGTCGGGCTGACTGATGAAACATCGCAACTGTTGATTCCCGGACTCCGCTGGAGTCAAAGGACCTATGAATCGCCGACCCGACCGTTAAAAGGATATCATCTCGGCCTGGAAATTCGCGGAACCCGCAAAAATTACTTGTCCGATACAAGCCTGCTGCAGATTCTCGGCGAAGCCAATGTCCTGATTCCCTTGCCGGGACGGGTTTCCGTTTTTTTGCGCGGCAAAGGGGCAACGACACGGCAGGAGGACGAATTCGAGGATATTCCGGCTTCGCTCCGTTTCTTCACCGGCGGGGACCGGAGCGTTCGCGGGTTTGCCTATCAGAGCCTCGGCCCGGTCGATAACGCCGGAAACGTCGTCGGCGGCAAGCATTTGCTCATTGGAGGTATCGAGCTCGAACGTGCCGTTGCCGAGAAATGGGGATTGGCTGTTTTTTACGATACCGGCAACGCCTTCAATACTCTCTCCGATTATGAACTGGCCCGGGCAGCCGGAATCGGGCTGCATTGGTATACTCTGATCGGTCCGATCAAGATTGATGTTGCGCGCCAACTGAGCGTAACCGATCCATCTTACCGCCTTCATTTAAGTGTGGGGTTTGCATGGTGAAAAGGCGCCTGAAAATCATACTCTCGATCCTGAGCCCTCTTGTCCTGGTCTTTGTCGCAACCGTCTGGCTTTTCGGAACGAGTACAGGTGCCAGATGGTTAATCGGGCAGCTGCCAGGTGTCGAAAGCGTCGAGGTCCGGGGGCCGATTGCCGGTACGCTGGCCATCGAAGATCTCAAAGTCGTGATGGCGGACAGAACGGTCCACCTCCGGAGTATGGAGTGGCAGATGTATCCTCTTGGCCTCTTCAAAGGTTCTCTTCATTGGGCGGAAATCGCCCTGCACGGAATGGACATTGTAATTTCAACCGATGATATTGAGCCGGAAGACGGCACGTTTTTTTTGACAAATCTGCAACTATACCAGGACACCTTTCCCGGTTGGCTCGGATGGCTCGATGTTCATGCCGAGAGCTTGATAGTTGAGGATATATTAATTCGTCGGTCGGGGCAGGAAATCTTCAGGTTGGATGATCTGCAGGCATCTGCTGACTGGTCGGATAAGTGGCTAAAGCTAAAGCTTGAAAAGCTGCGAACCGGTTTCGGTTCGGCCCAAGCCGATTTCTCACTCGACATGGAAACCTTCGAGGGAGCATTCCAGTTTGTCGGGCAGCTTGCGCAAGTCCGGTATGGACTGGAAAAAGTAGAGACGCAGTGGCGGTTTTCTCCGGATGATAACGATCAGGTTCGAGCCATCGGCATGCTCGATCTCGTCGGACAATCGGAATTACTGGGCAGGGTTGACGCGCAACTCCTGTTTTCATCAGAACGACTCAGGGTAGAAAACCTGATTGCAAGCCGTCCCGGCCGGCCGGGCGAACTCAAAATAGATGGCAACTTGAGTTGGCCAAAGGGTCCATACACCTGGTCTGGACGCCTCGGTTTTCGGAATATTGAACTGGATGAATGGAATATACCGCTCCGGCTTGACGGAAACCTGAATCTTGCGGGAAGACCCGAAAAATATGCAGGTCGTTTTGCCTTGACCCGGCTCAATCCGGAATGGCAATTCGGGGCGTTGGCCGGAGCCTTTTCCGGCAACCGGCAGGGAGTCGACTTGACCGAACTGAGCGGCGAAATTCTGCAGGGTACGCTCGCCGGAACGGCCGAAGTTAACTGGCAGACCACTTTTCATTCTGTCGCCGCTGTGCAACTCCGCGGGATCGATGTTAATCATTTTTTGCCTGATATTGACTCGAACCTCAACGGAAACTTCAGTGGAAACTGGTTGATGCTCGGGGATGATTCCAGCTGGAAAATGAACCTCGACATCCTTCCGAGTGAGTGGCAGGCGAACAACCTGTCCGGCGAACTGGCGGCCGGTGGAAACCTTGAGCGTGTCGATATCGAAACGCTGCGGATACGTGGTGATGGTTTGGATCTCGAGGCCGCCGGGCTTCTGGCCGAACAAGTAGATTTCAATCTTCAGATCGCCCGTCTTTCCAGTTGGTGGCCGAAAACCGATGGCGTACTCACCGCCGCTGGCCGGCTTCAATGGAAGTCAGGTTATGCCGCAGCTTTCGTACAGGGAGATTTGCAGGACGTGGCTGCGTACGGAGCCACCCTCGACCAAATCGAGTTCAGCGGCGGTATGGATGGTTGGTTGCAAAATATCGAGTTTGCCATCACAGGCAGAGCTTTGAACTATCGGCAAAAAAACATTGACCGGATTGATCTCGGTTTCACGGGCTCTCCGGCGCAGCATCGTCTAACGATGGCTCTCGACTGGGCCAGCGGCGAGTTGGATTCGAGCGCCACAGGAGGGTGGCGGGACGGAATTTGGCAAGGTGACATCAGCAGTCTGCAGGTATCGGAACAGGAGGCCGGTGTCCTGACTCTGCGAGGTCCGGTCGAACTGGAGGCAGGACGGAGGATCTTTCGCGTATCCCCGGTGCAGCTCGAAAGCGACCGTAACGAGAGGGTGGAAGTCCGGACTGATTTCACCATGGATCCGATAACCGGAACTGCACGTTTGTCCTGGAATGATTTGCAACTGGCCCGGTTCAATCCCTGGCTGCCGATGCAGATGACCGGTGTCGGTAGCGGCGATATGCGCACTTCCGTTGACGCAGGAGTTCTGGTAAACGCCAGTGTTGAGGCAATATTCGGCCTTGATCTCAAATGGCAGGAGCTCGAACTTGTCGACTCGAAAATCCAGGTATCCGGAGACTGGAACCGGGATGGTCTGCGATTGAACCAGACGACGATTTTTTCCGAAGGAGGTGAACTGCATCTGAACGTTTCCTCTTTCGCCACCCCGTACTGGAATCTGCCGGAACAGGGCAAGTTTCAATTCGACTGGATCGATTTGCCGCTGATACATGCAGGGACCTGGCTGCCGCCGAAGATGGCAATGGCCGGCTCCTGGGAGGGAGAAGCGTTCGGTACCTGGAAGAATGGCGGCGAGGTCATGCTTGACTGGAGCAGTCAAATTGAAGAGGGTCAGGTTGGGTGGCGTGACCAGGTTGGCACCATGACTGCCTCAAACCTGACCGGTTATCTCGATGGAAAATGGCAGAACAATAAACTTTCGGTCGACTCGGGCCTTGACCTTTCACGGCAGGGGCGTCTTGAATCGGATCTGCTTCTGCCTCTTTCAAGTCGCTTTCCTTTTCCATTCAAGGGCGATAGTTCCTGGGGCGGATATCTTGCACTGGACGCGCGGGAAAGCGGTCTGCTCAGCTACTTCCTTCCCGGAATGGTCGAGCAGACAGACGGAAAGTTAACGATGGCAGTCGACCTCGCCGGAACACCTGCAAAACCGTCTCTTAATGGCCGGTTCGCCCTCACCGAGGCTTCAGCATCGATCCCGGCCCTTGGCATCCGGCTCGACCAGATCGAATTTCACTCCACTCTTGTCGATGACGAGATTAACGTTGGAAAATTGTCTCTCGCCTCCGGAGATGGGAACCTGTTTGGCGAAGGACGTTTCCGGTTTTCTGGCTGGAAACTGACGGAGCAGAAGTGGAGCGTCAAGGGCGTGGCCATGCCGCTGGTACGACTGCCGGAACTCGAGTTGTTTGCCACTCCTGACCTGCAGGGAGAAGGCGCCGCCGGCAAGCTGGAAATCCGGGGCGGCATCCTGGTCCCCCGGATGCGCTTAAGCAGCATCAATGCACCCGGGCAGATGCCGGTCAGTCCCAGTCCCGATGTTGTCGTGGTTAAAAAATCGGAAACGACAGAACGCGTGCTGCCTTTACGGCTCGATGCGCGGATTCGAATCGAACTGGGTGACGAAGTCGTGGTCGATACGGCCGGCGTCGATGCCCGCCTGGGTGGTGAAGTGACACTGAATATTGAAAAACTGAACCAGGTCTTTGCCAGCGGTCAGATAATGGTCGAGCAGGGGACCTATTCGAGCTACGGCTTGCGCCTGCCGATTCACAGGGGGCAGCTTCTGTTCGCGGGTGGACCGATTCAACGGCCGACCCTCAATATTCTGGCGTATAAAACAATCGGCGAGGTCAAGGCCGGGGTCAAGGTTACCGGAACTCCCCGCCAGCCTCTGGTTAAACTCTATTCGGAGCCGGCCATGCCGGATACCGATATCCTGTCCTATATCATTCTCGGACGTCCTCTTGACGAAGAAGGTGGTCAGACCGATGCTTTTATGTTGGCGGCGACGGCTCTGCTCTCCCGGGGCGAATCGGTCGCTTTTCAGGACGCCTTGCAGCGGCGCCTCGGTATCGACGTCATCCAGGTCAATACCGGCGAGGGGGATATCAACGAATCGGTTGTAACCATCGGGAAATACCTGGAACCCGGTCTTTACGTCAGCCTCGGTTATTCGGTGTTTAATCAAACCAACGAGCTGCGGTTGCGTTACAATCTCTCCGAACATTGGGAGCTGCAGTCCAACATAGGTGAGGAGAGCGGCGCCGATATTTACTACCGGTTCGATTTCAATTAGTCAGCTGTTGCTGTCGTTCAGGTTTTTCGCCCGTAGATCAGAGCGGAAGCCGGTTGCTGGTCCGAACATTGGCCGTTTTTTCTGGCTGGATATAAAAAAGCTCCCCGACCGGGGGTGTCAGGGAGCGAAGACGGTAACCAGTTTGGGAGGAAGGTTACCGTTCGGGACTATTTTTATGGTTTCGGATCTCTCTTCGCAAGCAGGCTCCTGCTTTTCTCTTCAGCGAGGATTGCCCTGGCGAGCCGGACCCATTCATCCCATGGTCCCTCGGCGCCAAGGGCATCATGCCCAGGAGAGTTGCCAATAAACCAGTCCTGTTCCGGGTCGCCGCTGATTGCCAGGCTTGTCCCGCAGATGTGAACCTGCTTTCTATTTTTTCGCTGCATCGAAGCTCCTTGTTGATTTCTTGTTCTTCTGACGGAGCAGAACGATCCCGGTTGACAGGAAAAATATTTTTTAGCCTGTTATTTCGGTTTTCATCTTTGCTGTTGATATTTTTTTCAAAGCCGTTTTCTGGTCAACGTGAATCTGGCACGGGGAGAAGAATATTGGCGAATGAATTGAGGGGGGCGGGAAGAATCTGGTAATCAGAACAACGTTCAGATCTTGCGGCCGTAAATCAAAAGTCCCGATCTTTTGCTTCCGAAATCAGCGACATCGGGCATATGTCCCCACCGCGTAAAACCGAATTTTTCCAGAAGCCCGATGCTGACCGAATTCATCTCGAGCAGAATGGCGAACAAATGCTGATGGTCAAGGGCGCGGGCCGCATTGATGGTAGCGGTCATCAGTTCTTTACCGAGGCCGAGACCGCGCTGCTCGCGGTCGAGATAATAACTGATTTCGATTGTTTTGGCCAGCGCTCTGCGACCGTGACGAAACGGACTCAGGCTGCTCCAGCCGGCGACTTCTCCGTTGCTGATAATCACATGAATGGGATATTCGGTTTCTGTGTGCAGTTCGAACCAGTCGCGGCGGCTGTCGATGCTGATATGTTCCATGTCGGCCGTACAGTAGCCGTCATCGATTGCCTGATTGTAAATCTCGACGATACGGGGCCAATCGGTTTCGACAGCAATGCGGATCTCCGTTGAACTTTCGGTCATAGCGGGAATGGATCGTTTACGGGCCGTGAACAATCGGGTCGTTGTAGTCTTCTGAAGGAAAATGGGTGAGATTGGCATATGTGGTATCTGCCGGCTTGACCAGAACAATGACCATGATTGAAATGATCAGACTGGCCGAAACCCAGTTGAGAACATTTGTCCGAAACGTCCAGTCAATTTCGGGTTCTTCTTTTTGCTTTTGCTCTTTTTCCGGCAGACGGCTTGCGATCTGGCGCATAATCTTTCCGGAGAAAAGAAAGAATATCGCCGAGACGGCAAATTGCGGCAGAATTTCAACGGAAACCTGGCCACTGGCAAACAACGCTCCGTAAAAAAGCATCGCTCCTAACCCGAGCAGGGTTATTTGTCGACTCAGATTTGCATGCATAAGAATACTCCGGAACCTGTTCGCAGATTACGTTTTTGCCTGTTTTCTGTCAAGCGCTGAGACCGTTGACGCGGCTTTCAACAGATATTGCCCTCCGGCCCAGACTCCGCAAATGCCGGTCATTATACCGGTACCATAAACCATAAGATGCAGGACTTTCGGAAACAGCGGCAGAGCCGCCAGCATAAACAGGAATACTGCTCCAAGGGTGTAAAAATGGCGGCAGATGCGGCTGATCTGAGTGCCGGCCTGGGCCGGGATCAAGCCGAAAAAGCCCCAAAGGACAAGATATCCGGACATCGGGATTGCCGCTGTTGCCGTTCCAAAACCGGCCGCCGGGAGAATTTCGAGGGCCAGCATCGAGGTCCAGAAAAGGCCGCCGCCGATAAACATGAGCGCCCGGATCGATTTTTCCCTGAGGGCAGCAGTACCGGCGAGCATCTGCATGATTGCTGCTCCGATCAATGCCAGCGCCGGTATTCTGATATCTGTTGAAAAAAGACCGATTTTACAGAATATATAGAGCAGAATTGCGATTCCGCCGCCACTCAGACCAAGAGCGATATTCCGGTTTTCACGACCAGGGGCTGCTGCCATCGGCAGATCGGTTGGTGACCCGTCCCGGTTGTCCGGACTGTGTTGTAATTCGCGGTATTTGATACATGAATTGAAATCGGTCGAGCAATATCGGCTGATCATGCTGGCATCGTGTGACGAGATATATCCGCAACCGACATCACAGCTCTCTTCATTGCGGGCGTAATAGGGACAGACCGTTTGAGTTGCCATAGTGCTACCTCCGGGCTTATGTTGCTTCGGCTCTTCTTCGTACTTATGTTCAGCAAATGGCGTACCAAAAACAGCTGATTTAAGTTAAGAAATAACGCAGAAATCGGGTTGTTGAAGGGGAACCGGCCGGTTCGAAAAAGCTGGTTTTCGCAGGAGTGCAAAGAGCCGTGGCGGCTGTGGCAGGACGAAAGGACAATCCGGGTGAAACTCGCTGGATAAGGCTTGTTGCCACGTTTCTGCTTGCTTTGCAATTTTGCAGATTTGCAAGCAACTTTTTTGCATATCTGCAAGAAATTCAGGTGATCTTTTTTTTGTCGATCTCTCTTTTTTTGATTTTTCGATAGATCGTTGCCATGTTCATGCCGGCTTCGGCGGCGGCTGCCTCAACGTTGTTCCCGTGTTTGCGCAGCAGTCGATTCAGGTAATCGGTTTCAAATCGGGCCAGGGCCGTCGCGTAATCGCTTTCATTGATCGCTACATAATCGCCATCGACCTCAATCAGTTGTCCGAGTACCGGCAGGCCGATATAGGTTTCGGTGGTCAGGGTCATGGCAGCTTCAATGACATTCTTCAGCTGTCGGATATTGCCGGGCCAGGGGTAGTTTTTTGCGGCTGATGTCGCTTCCGGTGTAAGTCCCTTGACCTCGGTTTCGAACTTTTCATTCTGCTCATTGACGAAGCGGTTGATCAGCAGCGGGATGTCTTCCGGCCGGTCACGAAGTGGCGGCAGATGAAGGTTGATGACGTTCAGGCGGTAGTAGAGGTCTTCACGGAAGCTGCCATTCTTGACCGCTTCTTTCAGATCGGCATTGGTTGCCGAAAGAATTCTGGCGTCAACCCGGGTCGGTTCGCGATCGCCGACCCGGAGAAATTCATGCTCCTGCAGAAAGCGGAGCAGAGTCATCTGGACGTTCAACGGCAGGTTGCCGACTTCGTCGAGGAACAGGGTGCCGCCGTTTGCTTCTTCGAGCAGGCCCCGCCGGTTTTCAGTGGCGCCGGTAAATGCCCCCTTGCGGTAGCCGAACAGTTCACTCTCGAGGATGTTTTCCGGCAGGGCACCGCAATTCAGAGCAACGAACCGGCCATTGGCCCGCGGCGAGTTGTAATGAATCGCCTGGGCGATCAGCTCCTTGCCGGTTCCTGATTCTCCGGTGATCAGGGCGGCCGTGTCGCGCACCGCGACCTTGGCAACCTTGGCCAGCAAATGCTGTAATGCTTCCGATGTCCCGACGATATTTTCGAAGCAGAAGCGACCTGACAACTCTTCCTTCAATTCCCGGTTTTCATCCATCAGTTGCTGGTGCTGCAGGGCGTTTCTGACCCGGTAGAGCAACTCGTCCGGTTCAAACGGCTTGGTCAGCATGTCGTAAGCGCCCTGCCGCAGTGCCTGAATCGACAGTTCAACGGTGGCATAAGCGGTGATGACAATGACCGGAATCTCCGGATCGCGGCCGCGAATATGTTTGAGGAGTTCAATCCCGTCCATTTCCGGCATCTTGATGTCGGTAATAACAAGGTCGTAAGAACCGGCGGTGAAATCAGCGACCGCCTGAACCGGTCGGGTGTAGCTTTTGACCTGGTAATCACAATCCCGCAGCACGGCCTCCATCATCCGGCAGAGCCCCTCTTCGTTATCGACCAACATGATTCTGGCTTTCGACATCTAGATAACCTCTCGTACGAATGGCAGCTCGATACTGATGGTTGTTCCGCGTCCTGGCTCGCTGATAATTCCGATTGTCCCCTGGTGCTGATCAATGATTTGTCTGGTGATTGCCAGGCCTAGGCCGGTACCACGTTCCTTGGTGGTAAAGAATGGCTCGAAGACCTCATCCAGATCTTCTTCCCTGATGCCGCAGCCGGTATCTGTAAATGTGATCAGGGCGCTGGTGTCTTCAGTTGTCGTCGTGATTGTCAACTTACCGCCGGACGGCATGGCCCCGCCGGCATTGAGAATCAGATTGATTGCGACCTGGCGAATCTGGTCGGCGTCGACCTGAACGGTCGGCAGGTCGGGATCGAACTGCCGGATGATTTCGACCCGGCGCAAATCTGTGTGGTTGGCGGCAAAGTCGATAATCTGTGTAAGCAGTTCATTGATGTTTTCGTCCCTGAATTCAGGTTGCGGCGTTCTGGCGTAGTTGAGCAGATCCTGGACAATTTTTTTGCAGCGTTTACTTTCGCGTTTAATCTCGCCGATGAAGTGATAGCTTTGATCATCCGGGCTCATCTTTTTTTCGAGGTAGCCGGCATAGCCGAGTATGACCCCGAGCGGATTGTTGATTTCGTGGGCGACGCCGGACGAGAGGACCCCGAGGGACGCCATTTTTCCCTGCTGGGCAAGATCGGCCTCAAGTTTCCGGTTGCGGCGCAGCATCCGGGTCATCCGGTTGAAGGTCGAAGCGAGTTCGCCGAGTTCATCCTGGGAATTGACTACCATTCTTTGTCTGAAATTCCCCTTGCGGACGTTGCGCACGACTGCAGTCATGTGGCGTATTGGATCGGTAAGAACCTTGGCAGCAAGAAAAACCATAAAGGCCGCGATCAGGGCTGTGAAAAGCGATATAATTGCCATGCTCGAGAGAATACGTCCCTTGATCAGGTTGGCCTCGGCATAGAACTCATCTTCATACGAGCCGACGGCGACAATCCAGTCCCATGGCTCAAAGTGAAGATAGCGGACTATTTTCCGGCGCGGGCGGGGGTCGGATGAATTCTTCCAGTCGTAGCGGATCCATCCCGAGGTCTTCTCAACCATGGCGCGGACGAATTGACGCCCATTGGAATCGACGACGTCGAGAATGTTTTCCCCTTCGGCATCGGGATGAATGGTCAGGTTGCCTTTGCGGTCGAGGCAGTAGATATAGCCGGTCTGGCCGACTTTCTTGGCCTTGATTTTCCGTTTCAGTTCAGCAAAGGCCCGTTTTTCAAATTCCTGATTTTCGTATGTTTCGTCGATATAACCGCCGGTGGCGATGATCCAGTCCCACGGCTCAAAGTAGCGATAAGCAACCATCTTCATCCGTGGTTCAATATCCCCAAGTTCCCGATTCCGCCACGGATAGATGGTGGTCATAACCTTTCCGGGTTCAGCCCGGCGCGCATTTTCACTCATTTTCCGGATAAAGTACTCGCCGTCATCATCCTGTTCCTTGAAGATGTTTTCCCCTTCGCGGGCGATATGTACGGTCAGGGTCCCGTCGCTTTTCATCGCATATATATAACCGCTTTCGCCGACCTGAACCCGTTTCAAGACCCGCCGGGCCGCCTTTTTTGCGCTGACCAGGTCGAGATCACCGGAAAGATGCTGGTGGTGCTCGGCTTCAACGAGACTGTAGGCAAGATTGGTCAGGTTCCTGAGTTCCTGCTCGGCAGCGGCTTTTTTATCCTGACGGTAGAGATGGTACTGCTGGTAGTGGGCATCAAGCAGGTCGATACTGAAATTGGCAAGATGGTCAAGATCATCCATGCTGGTCTGGGTGATACCGCGCCGGGCCTGCTGATGGCCAATGTAACCGACAATGGCACCGACCATCATGATCGGAATCAGGACCAGGGGCAAAACCATGACCATCATTTTCCAGCGGATGCGGAGATTGTTGACAAATTTGAAAAAATGACGTGCCATAGATGCAACCCTGCAGGATAAAATTTGACCAGATTATCTTTGCAGAATTGCAAAAATGCAAGATTTCTAATTTTATGCGAAATTGTGGTTAATGAGAGATGGCGGGAGAAGGGGATTCCCTTCTCCCGTGATGGACTTCAGGTTCAGCTGCCGGGTCACTCGGGGTTCAGCACGTAATTGTAGAATTCAACAACAAGTTGTTCATCGAGACCGGGGCGGTGGATATTCCGGGCCTGCTTGCTCGGCAGGTAGTAATTTTCAACTTTGGTGAATTCGGTGGTCAACTGCTCATCGATGCTGCCGTCGGGCGATGTGATTGAGACCTCTTGCGGCAGCATGTTCCCCTCGGCATCAAGATGGCGGATTTCAACGGAAAGAGGGCTTTGTTCACGGGCAGCGATGTCGATATGAATCAGTATCAATTGATCCGGATCAATGTCTAACGCCAGTTTTTCGATCTCTCTTTGCGGCAGGTCGAGGTCTGCTCCGTAGAAAGCCCCGTCGAGGTCGGTCGGTTCATCGAATTCAATATCGAAGTGATAGATGGTGGAGTCGGCGATCTGTGCTTCAGCACTTTTCACGGATGCTTTTTTCAAAAGCGCCTGCCGGATTTCGGTTTTGTCGATTGGCAGAAAGAGGGAACCGAGCTCGATGGCAAATCGTTGTGAGAAGCGGTTGATCATCTGTTCCATATACGGGAATGCGGTAACTGTTTTTGAGCGGATATAGATTCCGGATTTTCGGTTCCAGAACTTCATCAAATCAGGTGCTTCCGGTCGCGGGATATCTTTTGGCATGTTCCCGGTCATCCGCGCCAGCATTTCGTCAAGTTTATTGGTTTTCAGATCAACCCGGTAGGAATCAAGGCCTGGATGCTGGGAGGCATAATGCTTTGAAACCGCTTCAATTAGTTCGGTTCTGGAGCAAGCTGCGGTTGGAACGAGCAGTGTAGCGAGAAGGCAGAATATAATGAAAAAACGCATGGTCGATTCCCCCGATACTGTTAATGTCATTGCTTGTTGATCACGTTCATTATAACGCAGGTTTCCGGATGCGGAAAGGGGAAAGGATTTCCGACCGAACTCCGCATCTGTTAGAATCAATTTTAAAGGATCATTCCGGACAGGAATAAATGAAAACATTCGATGCGAAAAAATTCCCGACGGCGCCCGGTGTTTACCTGATGCAGGACAAGATCGGCAAAGTCCTTTATGTCGGCAAGGCGAAAAACCTCCGGAGTCGGCTGCGTTCCTATTTCTCCGGCAAAGGAGACGGGCGGGCCCATATCCGTTTTCTGATGGAGAAGACGGAGACGGTTGAAACGATTGTCACCGATACGGAGAAAGAAGCGCTGCTACTCGAGAATACCCTGATCAAGAAGCACCGTCCCCGGTACAATATCGATTTGCGCGATGACAAAACTTACGTTTCGGTTCGCCTCGATCCGCAGCAAGAGTTTCCGGCTCTGCAGATTGTGCGGCAGGTCAAAAAGGATGGCGCCCGTTATTTCGGACCCTACGCTTCGGCCAGTGCAATCCGTAATACCCTGAAGGATATCTACCGGATTTTTCCGCTGCGGCATCATCCGCTGTCGACCTGCCGGGCGCGCCGCCGACCATGTCTTTATTACCAGATTGGCCAGTGCAGCGGCCCATGTCACGGCCTGATTTCCGTGGAAGATTATCGTCGGCATGTCGACGGCGTTATTGCCCTGCTCGATGGCCGGGAAGGTGAGGTCAAGGCGCTGCTTGAGCAGAAGATGGTCAAGGCTTCGGCGGAATTGCGCTTCGAGGAGGCGGCTCGCCTGCGGGATCAGATGGTTGCACTGGAGAAGAGTGTTGAGCGGCAAAAGGTTTCGGAAGAGGGAGATCTTGATCAGGATGTCTTCGCTCTGCATCGTGAAGGTGGAGAAGTCGAGATCGCTGTTCTCTTTATCCGACGGGGAAAACTGACCGGCAAAAGGACCTTCGCGCTCGAGTGGCAACTTGACCAGGAGGCATTGCTGACCAACTTCCTGCAGCAGTTTTATGCCCGTGAAATTATTCTTCCAGACGAGATTCTCCTGCCGATCGCAGTTGATGACAGCCCGGTTATTGCCGAATGGTTGTCGGAAAGACGGGGCAAAAAAGTGTCGCTGCATGTTCCGCAGCGCGGCGGCAAGGCCCGGCTTGTTTCTCTTGCCGGGAGAAACGCTTCCGAAGCCTTCCGCCAGCGGGGCAGTCAGAAAGAAGCGCGGTTCAAGCTGCTCGAAGAGATCCGACGCCAGTTCCATTTGCAGCGGTTTCCGCATCGTATCGAGTGTTTTGATATCTCGAATATCCAGGGGGCGCAGGCCGTTGGCAGTATGGCGGTACTGCTGGACGGCGAACCGGCTACCAGGGAATATCGGCACTACCTGATTCGAACAGTTGTTGGTAGTGACGACTTTGCATCTCTGGCGGAAGTTTTGCAACGGCGGCTCAGGCGTGGGGTCGAAGACGACAATCTGCCGGAAATGCTGTTGCTCGATGGCGGCAAAGGCCAATTATCATCGGCGCTGTCGATCATCGAGGAGCTTGGCGTGGCCGATCAGGTTGATTTGGTTGCTATTGCCAAAAGTCGGGTCAAGGCCAATGTTAGAGGGAAGATGGTTGAAAAGACCGAGGAGAGGTTTTTCCTGCCGGGCCGAAAAAACCCGGTGATCTTGCGACCGGGCGCTCCCGAGCTTTTTCTGCTCGAACGATTGCGGAACGAGGCGCACCGCTTTGCCATTACCCATCATCGCAAGTTAAGAAAAAAGGCGACCCTGAAGTCGTCACTCGACGAAATCCCGGGGGTCGGGCCGGGCCGGAGGAAAAAACTGTTGAAATACTTCGGTAGTTTGAAAAAGGTCAAGGCCGCATCCCTTGAGGAATTACGGGCAATGCCCGGATTGCCGGATAAGGTTGCCGAAACGATTTACCATTATTTCAGGGCGGACTAATGTTCCGCCATTCAGCTGTTATTTGGTGGAAAGTTTGGCGAATTGCTGGATCCTGAGACGATCATCTTCTTCGATGAAATCAAAGTGGATGCCAAGATAAAAAGAATTGTCCTGGCCCGGCTCCGATCTGACAACTTCACCGGCAATCGGAATCAGTTCTTCATTATTCTCAAACGCAAGGTAGATAAGAAAATAGGTGCCCGGTTGGACCGGTTTCGGATATTCCATTCCGAGACCACTTGAACTCAAAGATATCTCTTTTCTGGAAAAATTCGCACTTAGAGGCGCACCTGCCGTTCGTTTATTCTTGCTCGTTGCTCTCTCCCAGCGTTCCCGGATAATCGCTTTCGAAACGTGACTTTCTTCGACCGCGATCCATAATTCAGAGCTGATTCTGGCGCTCCGGCGCTGATTGAAAAAGTTCAGATCTCCCGAGAGCTCAACAATCAGTCTTTGGTCAGAAAGTCTTTTGACAAACAGTGCGCGACAACTGATTCCCGTTTCGTTGTGCTCCGCCAGAAGCTCTATCCGTTGCCGGGGCTGAAACGGGTAGTCAGTATTATTGTTGTCGGAATTCAAGAAAATCAGTTCAAGTTTTGATCCCCGGCACGAAACAATGTAGGCGAAGACTGTGGCGAAAAGTTTCTTTGCTCCGGGGTCTTCAACGGCCGTTTTCAGGGTCACCCGATTGTTTTTGTCGAGATATTTGGCGTAATTCACAGGGGTTTACCTGCCAGCAAGCATCGTTGCAATTTCATCGGCAATGATTTCTATCGTCTTGGAATGGCTATTAACGGTTCTATCGGCATACTTGTGATAGAGCGGATTACGTTCTATGAAGAGCTCGGTAAAGCTTTCTCCGGGTGAGATGACCATGCCACGGGTCGACATGTCGGCAATGCGTGTCTGCAGGGTTTGCAGGGGTGTGTTGATGAACACCGCGAGGCCGTTTTTCTTGAGATGCTGCATAGCCTCCGGGCTATAGACTGCCGAACCGCCGGTAGCGATCACGGTTCTGTCTGTCTCGAGGCCAAGGAGCACCTCCTCTTCGACCCGACGGAAATGATCGAGGCCATCCTCGTTAATGATCGTCTGCAGGGATTTTCCGGAAAGGCGCTGGATCAGGAGATCCGTATCGATGAAATCGAAGCCGATGCGCTTGGCCAGGATGACACCGATCGTGCTTTTTCCTGCTCCCGGCATGCCGATGAGGATGATATTCGAATGATTCATCGAGCAATTATAGCGGCTCTCCGGGAAATTGAGAAACAAAATGAACAAGCCGCTTGCATCTGCTACTGACTGTTTCAGAAGTTGACGAAAACAGACCCTCCGAAACCATAATCAAGACTTCCCGTGGTGAGCCCGGCAACAGCGTTAAGGGAAATGCCGGAAGAACTGTTAAGCCAGCTGGTTAATTCCAGATGAAGTTCTCCCAGGGAACCGATTCCTCCAGCTGGTTCGGTTGCACCCCAATAGCGAATTTCACCGAGAAGTTCTTGCCTGAACAGATATCCGAGGCTGATTTCATAGGTCGTGTAGTCGTCGAGCTTCAGCTGGTCGTTATTCCCCTGCAATACGTAGGACCCTTCCGACTTGATCAGCCAGGAACCGAGCCACTTGCTCAAGCCGATCCCGGCTGTATAGTCGGTTTCGCCTGTGCCGAGTCCCTTGTCTTCATCTGCCGTAGGCAATTTTACTTTTCCAAAAAAGCGAAATGCCGGTCGTTGAGCCGTTTCTTTGCACAGACCCAGGTTGGCTGATAATTCGATATCGCCAGGGCCGTTTACCGATTCGTTCGAATTCGATGTGCTGCCGGAAGCCGGAACGCCCGATCCGCGCCGGTCGACAAAGAGATTTCCTGACCATGCGGCCGAGCTGTTGGAGAGATAAAGGTGTGATAGCGCCAGGCCGAAATCGATCGTGTCGTTCGGATAATATCCAAGAAACAGGGTCGATTTGAACGTCCTGGTCGTGTCCGTACTACCGAAATCGCCTGCGGTGTAGTTGCCGGTCAATTCCGCAGAGAACAGGGTATTTGCTCGCGCATTTGCGGCGACCAGTAACGAACTGAGGACGAGCGCGACAAGGTAGATCATAGTGTCGGTCTGGATTGACTTCATCTACGGGGACCCTTGCTCCGTGTGGTGAAATGTGCGGACGTTATGACAAATAAAGGTTCCGGTTCCTGCACCATTGGCCAGTCTTGTTCAGCAGGTCAAGCAGATTGCAGGGAACGACGGATTTTTGGCCGTCGTTCCCTGCTGGGCTGGAAATGATGATTCCGGAACGCTTTGCGTGTTAGTGCGATCAATCGGCCGTTTCCGGCATGTGCTCTTGGGTTTTTAATTGGAAACGATCCTGGTCGGCACGGTGAGCAACCTCCCCGGCCGGTGAATCCTCGACCTTTTGCTCCCTGAACTGCGACCGTTGCTGCTGTTGCAGTTCAGAGTCCTGTTGTTCCTGATAGCGATGCTGGTAACTGTTTTGGTAGGTGTTTTTCTGTTTGTAGGCTGTCCCGGATTGAGATCGATACGATGACGATGTCCCCGTATGACCGCTGCCGCCATAGGCGGCCATAACGTAGCTGCCGCTGACGAAAACAAATACGGCTGCCAGTGTAAAGATTGTACATTTTGCCATGATTACCTCCTTTTTGGTATTCTGTTTCGTAAAGTGTAGGTTCTGCTCTATAGACGCCTCAACAGGTCGGAGGTTGACAGGAATGTTATGGTATGCTCATTTTTCTTCAGGAGATTGGGTGCCAAGGAGTCCCGGTCGATGGGGCAGTAAAGAAAAGGGCCGGCAATTGCCAGCCCTTCTTGCTTCGATGTCTCTTTGCAGTCAGCCTTCGCTGATTTTCAGGACGATTTTTCCGAAATGCTTGTCCTCTTCCATCATCCGGTGTGCTTCAACGATTTCGTCGATGCTGAAGACCTTTTCAATGATCGGTACGATGCTCCGGTCGGCAAATTTCGGCAGCGCCCGCCGGGTAAACTCGGAGACAATCTCGGCCTTTTCCGAAACCGGGCGGGAGCGCAGGACCGAACCGATGATCTGCTGACGTTTGACCATCATCAGGGCGAGATTCAGTTCGGCCTTGATACCGGAAATAACGCCGATCACCACCAGTTTGCCTTTGTAGGCTAGCGAGTTCATGTTCGGCTTGAGGTACTTGGCTCCGACATGATCAAGGATGACATCGACACCTTTCTTACCGGTGTACTCCTTGATAATATCGGTGAAGTCAGGGTTTTCGGTGTAATCAATGACCAGGTCGGCGCCGAGCTTCCTGACCCGCTCCATCTTGTCCGGATGCGCCGTGACGATCAATTTGGCGTTCGGGGTCAGGGCCTTGGCCAACTGAATCGCCGCGGTATTAACGCCGCCACCGCCGCCGTGCAGGATCGCTGTTTGCCCATCCTGCAGGTCGCCGATCATGAAGACATTGAGGAAGGCCGTGATATACGATTCACAGACACAGGCTGCTTCTTCAAATGTCATCGATTCGGGAATCGGCATCAGGTGGTCGGCATATGCCACTGCGTACTCGGCGTAACCGCCGCCGCCAACCAGCGAGATCACCCGGTCGCCGGCCTTCCAGCCGGTCACACCCTCGCCCAGCGCTTCAATGGTACCGGCGACTTCAAGGCCGAGAATCTCCGAGTCGCCCGGTGGTGGTGGATAATTGCCCTGGCGTTGAACCAGGTCGGGTCGGTTGATCGAGGTGGCGACAACCTTGACCAGAACTTCACCTTCTTTCGGGCGC
This sequence comes from Desulfuromonas sp., assembly GCA_002869615.1. Classification (NCBI taxonomy): domain Bacteria; kingdom Pseudomonadati; phylum Thermodesulfobacteriota; class Desulfuromonadia; order Desulfuromonadales; family Desulfuromonadaceae; genus Desulfuromonas; species Desulfuromonas sp. The sequence continues at coordinate 49,833 of PKUH01000099.1, forward strand.
GGCTTTTCGGCTTCGCCGACTTTCAGGACATCGACGCCGCCGAATTCGTCTATCAACACAGCTTTCATTGGTAAAACTCCTCTCTCATCGGAAACAATTTCATAGCTAAAAGTGAACCAAGATTATAGGATAATCGCCGAATGATTCAACCCATTGTTTTTTTGTTCCGCTTATCGGTTATAATGCTTGGAATAATTTCATGAAGGAGATCTTTATGGTGACAAAGTGGCGTTGTACGGTTTGCGGTTACATTCATGAGGGCGAGGAGCCTCCAGAGAACTGTCCGATCTGCGGAGCGGAATCGGATAAATTTGTCGCGCTCGAAGAACCGAAGGTCAGTCTGCTGCGCGAGATGGTTGAGCTTTTTGAGCCACATCCGGTGACGGTCCATTTTCCGAACGCCCTGCTGCCGACCCTGGCTCTTTTTGTTTTTATTGCCCTGGTGTCCGACATCGGTTCCTTTGACACCGCGGCATTCTATCTCCTTGTGGTTGTCCTCTGTACCGTCCCGATCACCTTTGCGACCGGGCTGCGTGACTGGAAAAGAAAATTCGATGGGCAGATGGCGGCGATCTTCAAGAAGAAGATCGTACTCGCATCAACTCTTGTCGTTCTCACGATTGTGACGGTGGCGATCCGCACCCGGCAACCGGAACTTATGCAGGAAGGTGGCGGCATGATGGTTCTCTATCTCGTTCTGATCCTGTTGATGCTTGGCTGCGTGACGTTGCTCGGACATTACGGGGCAAAGCTGATGCGGGCGTTGATTGACAGGAATTAAGGGAGGGTTGGCTCCGTGTTGATTAGGTCCTCCACGTGCCTAAAGGTACTAAGTTGCGCGGGCGTGCCCTCTGTCGTCCAAGGGGACATTGTTGGATAGGGACACTCCCCGCAGTTCAGGGGAGTGTCCATAGATACTGAAGACAGGAAGAACCGCGCGGTCGCGGCCGCGCACTCCGCCATACTCTTTTATTGAGTTATAGAAGAGTATGCAGAAAACGGCTCCCTTGCAGGGGCTTTTTTATTTTTTTCTGATTTCTTCTGTTCAACTGTGTTACTGGAGAGTTTGCCTTGAAGCAAACACGGCATGTCTTCGTGGCGGTTGCGGTCGGGCTTCGGTTCAGTGAACGCGGTGCCAAGGGGCGACCTCAAGAGCTCCATGGGTGAGTCAAAATCATCTATGGATTCCCCCTTCGTCTACTTCGGCGAGCTCAGTACAAGATAGCTCAGGACAGGTGATCGGAGTCGAAAAGCTGACGGGGACACTACCCGAATTACAGGGAAGTGGCCCCTGACCTGAAGACAGTAGCCAGGACATAGAACACTGAATACAGAAGAACCGCCGGGTCCCGGCCCGGCAGCCGGGTTCATTTCTTTATTGAGCGATAAAGAAACGAACCAAAGAAACCGCTCCCTTGCAGGGGGCTTTTTTTGATCTGAATTGCTTCTGTTCAACTTTGCTGCCAGGGAGTTTGCCTTGAGGCAAACGCAGTTCGTCGCTGTGGCGGTTGCGGTCGGGCTGAGGTTCAATGATCGCGCTACCGGAGGCGACCTCAAGAGCTCCACGGGTGAGTCAAAGGCTTTGCTTTTAAGGTTTTGAGACTTTTCCTGGTTTTTTCTGACAGCTGACAGCTTAAAACTTACAGCTTTCTTATATGTAAGACCGCCGAGCGAGCAGATTTCAATCCGGCGTTCAGGTAACGCCAGTGACTGACGGATTGAAATCTGCGCAGTGAGGGAACCTGATCATCAGGCGGGTGAGCTGGGGTGTCATTCTTTTGCTTTCTTTTCTTGGACAAGCCCTTCGACTGGCTCAGGACAGGTAAGAAAAGAAAGGAGCAAGCCGGGCGATACCGGCGACCTTGATTGGTTTTTTTGTGGCGTCCCCAGGTTAGATGGGACACTACCAGAAGTTCAGGGAAGTGTCCTCTGGCCTGAAGAAAAAAGGCGAGCTTTTCAGCTCGCCTTTTAAATAATTGAACAACTATGGTTGCTATCACTTAATGGTTGACTGCCTCATCAGTTTCCACCGGAAAAAGATCGTCGAAAATTTCCTGGACTGTCTCAATCTTGTTTGCTTTCCACGCATTGGTGCCGCAAAAGACAATCCCTGTTTCGACATCGCCGCGCTGGGCCCGGTCAAGAGCGTGAACAATACAGAAGCGTTCCCGGTTCTCCTTGTAGGTGCACTTACGCAGGCAATTCGATGGGCAGGATACGTTGAGATCGACATCCCGTTGACGAACCTTTTCAAAATTCTTGATAATAGCTCTTCCCGGGAGCCCGGCGGGGCTCATGATCAGGCCAATATCATCCTTTTTGCAGTTGAGGTAGAATTGCTTGAATGCGTCGGCGGCGTCGCACTCTTCGGTGGTAACGAACCGGGTCGCCATCTGAACGCCATCGGCACCCTGATCGAGCGCGTATTGAAAGTCTTCGCGACTCCAGACCCCACCGGCAGCTATTATCGGTATATCAAGATCCCATTCATCGCGGAAGTAGGCCTTGACCCGCCGCACTGTTTCATATTGATCGTATTGGCCGGTTCCGATGTTTTCCGGTTTTTCACCGAGATGGCCACCGGCGGTATCCGGATCTTCAACGACAACCGCATCGGGCAGGCGGTCAAATCCTTTTTTCCATTTGCGGGCGATCAGTTGTGCTGCCTTGACTGAAGAGACGATCGGCACCAGGGCTACGTCCGGATAGTCGGCAGTCAGTCCGGGAAGATTGAGCGGCAGACCGGCACCCGAGACGATCAGCTGCGCACCATACTTACAGGCCGCCTTGATCATGTCGTCATAATTGGTTGTGGCGACCATGCAGTTAACGCCGATAACACCGTCGGGGGCGAGCTCGCGGGCTTTTTCCAGCTCGTCCTTGAGGGCGAGCGGCTCGGCCGCGAAATAGTTGCGACCATTGTAATGCGGGCTGTTGACAGCCAGGCCGGCGCTGGCAACAAGGCCGATCCCACCGGCCCGGGCGACGGCGCTGGCCAGCCGGGCTCCGGAGACGCGAACCCCCATACCGCCCTGGATCAGCGGATACGGGACTGTATATTTTCCGATAGTTAAACTCATGCTATTTCCTCCTTACTGCTCCTTGCTACCGTGATTTTATCAGGACTGCCGGTTTGCAAATGTAATAATTCTGTAAAACCTTTTCCCTTGTCGATCGACGGGCTTGAATGTTAAAGAATGAGTCATGAAATTTATCAAGCGTCTTTTTAATCCGGTAATAGCTTTTATCGGGATTCAACTGGTCTGGCTGGTTGTCGTTTTTTTCTGGATCCGCTGGTTCATGGAGCGACACTGGCAGGTCCGTGAGCTGGCTGAAAAATACAGCCATGTGATGCCGGAAGGAACCGACTGGTTTATTCTGGTCGAGGGGCTGGTTCTGCTTGCAGCCATCCTGGTCGGTGTCTATGTCATTTATCTCTACTGGCGGCGGCAGTCGGCGCTACTGAAGGCCAAGCGCGATTTCATCTCCCAGGTGACCCACGAGCTTAAATCGCCGCTCGCATCATTGCAGCTGCATATAGAAACAATCCGGCGTAATCCGCCACCGCCGCTGAAGCTTGAAACCTTTCTCGATAACATGTTGTCCGACACAGATCGTCTGAGCGCCTTGATCAATAATCTTTTGTCGGCCAATCGCCTTGAACAGCGCGGCATCAAACTTTCTTTGAAAAATGTTGATTTTTCAGAGTTTGTGTTGGGGTATTTTCGTCCTCTGCAATATTCACTGCCGAGGGCCGGAACCATGGAAATCGACATCGAGCCGGGTCTCTATGCCCGGATTGAAGGCGAATCGATCGAAATCGTTTTTCGGAACCTGCTCGAAAATGCGATTCTTTATTCTCCCGATTCCCCTGAGCTGAAAGTTGAATTGAAAAAAGATGGTCGATATGCTCATTTTGTTATTTCCGATCAGGGTCGTGGAATTGTCGAGAATGAGCAGAAAAAGGTATTCCGGATGTTTTACCGGGGGATGAAAGGGAGCGAAACGATCAAGGGGACCGGGCTCGGACTTTTTATTACCAAGGCGATCGTCCGTCTGCATAAAGGCAAAACCTGGCTTGAGAGCCCCGGCCCGAACCGGGGCACGGCGGTTCATATCCAGCTTCCCCTGGACGCCAGAGATGAGGAAAAATGATGAGCCAGGCACATCTTCTGCTGGTTGAAGATGAACCACATATCGCCAGCGGCCTGATTTACAATCTTGAAGCCGAGGGCTACCAGGTGACCCACGCGGAAAAAGGGGAGGTGGCTCTCGAACAGCTCTGGCAGCAGCCGTTTGCCCTGGTTATCCTCGATATCATGCTCCCGGGCATCGATGGCCACGAGGTTTGTCGCCAGATTCGAAAGCTCGATCCAAAGCTACCGATACTGATGTTGACCGCCCGTTCGGAGGACAAGGACCGTATCGAGGGGTTGTCGGCCGGAGCTGATGACTACCTGACCAAGCCTTTCAATCTCGATGAATTCCTTCTCCGGGTCAAAGGGATGCTACGTCGCTCGGCCTGGTACCGGCCGCAGGCGGCGCCGGAGCAGCACTACGTTTTTGGATGCAACGAAGTCAACCTTCACGAAGGCAGAGCGATGACGGCCGAAGGTGAAATATCCCTGACCGAGCACGAAGTCAAGCTGCTCCGGGCCTTTTTCCGCAGAGAGGGGGAGATCATCAGCCGAAGCGATCTGCTTGAAGCCGCGTGGGGGATGGATCCGAAAACCGAAACCCGGACCCTTGATAATTTCATCGTGCGTTTGCGCAAATACTTCGAAAAAGATCCATCTTCACCGAAGCACTTCCAGACCATTCGCGGCCGCGGCTACCGGTTTGTTAAGGATGAAAAAAATGCGAGCAGTCTTTCCTCGGCTTGAATTGAAATAATGAGCAGAGGCGTCTCAACTCTTGTTTTGGCAAGCCCGCCTGTTGTACAATTTAAAACTTATGCAACATTTTTAAAATAAGGAGTTGTAATGGCAAAACAGGAAGCAGAATTTATCCCGAAGTGGCTGGCCTGGGAATCGACCCAGCGCTGCAATCTGCAGTGTGTTCATTGCCGCTGCTCATCCGACATGGACGCAGCCAAGGGTGATTTTACAACCGAGGAAGCCAAGAAGCTGATTGATGATATCTGCGAAGTCTCGCAGCCGGTTATGGTCCTCTCCGGTGGTGAACCGCTGTTGCGCGATGATATTTTCGAAATCGCCGAATATGGTACCAGCAAGGGTCTGCGCATGTGCATGGCGACCAACGGAACCCTGGTCACCGACGAAGTCTGCCAGCAGATGAAAAAGGCCGATATCAAGATGGTCTCACTTTCGCTGGATGGCTCGACCGCTGAAACCCACGACGATTTCCGGGCCTGCCCGGGCGCCTATGAAGGCGTGGTTCGGGCCGCCGAAACGCTGACCCGAAACGGCATCAAATTTTTGATTAATTCATCCTTCACCAAGCGGAATCAACACGATATCGGTGCGACTTTCAAGCGGGCCAAGGAACTCGGCGCCACCGCCTGGTACATGTTCATGATTGTTCCAACCGGTCGTGGCGAAGAGATCATGAGCGAATTAATCTCGGCCGATGACTACGAGGAGATACTTTCCTGGCATTATGAACAGGAGAAAAACGAAGACGACATCCTGATGCGGCCGACCTGTGCGCCGCATTACTACCGCATTGTGCCGCAGATGGCCAAAGCCGAGGGAGTTGACTTCAAACGCCGCAGCCTGACCTTCTCGACCGGCGGCGGCAAGGGTTGCATCGCCGCTCAGACGATCTGTCTGATCGACTGCTTCGGCAATCTCAAACCCTGTTCCTACTTCCACTCCTCGGTTGGCAACGTCAAGCAAATTCCGTTCAAGGAGCTCTGGTATAATTCCAAGACCTTCAATGATCTGCGGGACTTCAAAAAGTACGGCGGCAAGTGCGGCGAGTGCGAATTCATGAATGTCTGCGGCGGTTGTCGGGCCCGGGCCGACGCAGTCTATGGTGATTACATGGCGGAAGAGCCGTTCTGTAACTATATTCCGAACCGCACCCGTAAGCGGATGGAAGAGGAGGCGAAGGAACTCGCTCCGAAATAAACCGGAGAACCTGCCTCACGCAAAGGCGTAAAGACGCCAAGAAAACCAAAGGCAGATTTAGCGATAAATCCGAGACACGTAAACTAAAAAGTCTTCATCCTTTTTGTTTATAAGGTTGTTACTTCCGCGAAAGCGTGGAACCAAATTTCTATACTTTGCCTAATTTTACGTCATAATGTTTCTTCTCTTTGCGCCTTGGCGTCTTGAGTGAGCGGAAGCGAACGGGCGTGAAACAGATTTGAATTCAAGGAGATTCCAATGTCTAAAGATTACACTTTTCTCAAGGCGTGCTGGTGTCAGCCGACCGATTATGTCCCCGTCTGGCTGATGCGTCAGGCCGGCCGTTACCTGCAGTGCTACAAGGATGTTCGCGCCAAGGGGGGCGGCACTTTCCTTGATCTCTGCAAGGATCCGGCGCGGGCCGCCGAAGTAACCATCCAGCCGATTGATATCCTCGATGCCGACGCGGCGATTCTTTTCTCCGATATCCTGACCCCAGTCGAGCCGATGGGGTTGAAACTCGATTTCGTGCCGGGGCCGGTCTTCGAAAATCCGGTTCGGACTGCGGCCGATGTCGATGCCCTGGTCGTTCCGGACGATATGGCGCAAGCGGTTTCCTATGTTCCCGAAATCATCAAGCGCCTCCGCGTTGCCTTTGAAAACCGGGTGCCGCTGATCGGCTTTGGCGGCGCACCTTTTACCCTGGCCTGCTACATGGTTGAGGGGAAGGGGAGTAAAGACTTCGCTTCACTCAAGCAGATGATGTACTCCGACTTCCCGCTCTACGATGCCCTGATGAAGAAGGTCACCGAGATGGACCGGCGTTATCTCAACATGCAGATCGAAGCAGGGGCTCAGGCGATCCAGATTTTCGATACCTGGGGCGGCCTTTTGGCGCCGCACGATTTCGAACGTTACATCCTGCCGTACGTTAAAGAGCTGATTGATGGTCTGAACCGCGACGGAATTCCGATCATCTACTTCGTCAAGGGTAGTGGTACCATGCTCGAACTGGTCAAGGAAGCCGGTTCCGACGTGGTTGGTCTCGACTGGCATGTCAACCTCGGCAAGGCGCGCGACATCCTCGGACCCGACATTGCCGTTCAGGGCAACCTCGATCCGACCGTCCTCTACGCGCCGAAGGATCATATCGAGCGCGAGGTGCAGCGGATTCTCGACGAGAATGCCGGCCGGCCGGGCTTCATTTTTAACCTCGGTCACGGTATCCTGCCGACGGTACCGCCGGAGAATGCGATTCACATGGTTGAGTGTGTCCATCGTCTGTCCGGCAAGAAGTAGCCGAGATTATTTTTTAACGGAGAGATGCAGAGTTGGAGAGAACGGAGAGAATGCTTTTTGGGTTATGCCGGGGAGTGAGATTTCTCTCCGCACCTCTTGTCTCTCTCCACCTCTCCGTTAATTAGCTTTTTACTGGGGACAGAATTAAATTCTGTCCCCTTTTAAATGAGTCCGACAATGAGCAAATCCGACAAAAAAGCGCTTGTTCTGTTGAACATGGGCGGTCCTGATAGCCTCGATGCGATCGAGCCGTTTCTCTATAACCTGTTCGCCGACCGCGACCTGATCCAGCTGCCGGCCGGGGCCCTTCTGCAGAAGCCGTTTGCCAGGTTGATTTCCCATTTTAGAGCGAAAAAGGTCGAGGCTAATTACCGCGTAATTGGCGGCCGGTCGCCGCTGCTCGAGTGGACGCAAAAACAGGCGGCAGCAATTGCAGGAGAGCTTGGTGCAAACTGGCAGCCGTATGTCGCCATGCGCTACTGGATGCCGCGGGCCGACGAGGTGGTCAAGAAGATTGCCCTCGACGGTATCCGCGACTGCGTCGTCCTCTCGATGTACCCGCATTACACTGGCGCGACAACCGGCAGCAGCATCAAGGATTTCAAACGGGCGGTCGCCCGGTCCGCGCCGGAACTGAACTGTTCTTATATTGAAGAGTGGTACGATTGGTCCGGTTACCTTGATGCCCTGGCCGGAAGGGTCAAGGCCGGTATCGACAATATCCACGACATGTTGCACAACGAGATGCAGATCGTTTTTTCAGCCCATGCTCTGCCGCAGAAATTCATCGATCGCGGCGACCCTTATCTCGATCATGTCAAGACGACGGTCGCAGGAGTGATGGAGCGGGTCGGGGACATCCCTTATCAAATCGGATTCCAGAGCCGCAGCGGACCGGTGAAATGGATGGAGCCGGAGACCACCGAGGTGATGGATCGGCTGGCAGCAGAAGGCTGTCAGGCGCTGCTGATAGTGCCGATCTCTTTTGTCTCGGATCATATCGAGACGCTGCACGAGATCGACATCGAGTACCGTGACCACGCCATGAACGCCGGCATTCACAACTTCTACCGTTCACCGTCACTGAATGTCGACCCGATCTTTATTGCCGCAATGGCCGAGCTCGTGCGCGCCAGAGGTGGCTCATGAAAACCTGTACCGTCTGTAAAAAAGAATTTGATTCCGACGAAAAAAGTCTCGATCCGGCGGTCGAGATGGGAGCATTCCTCGGAGAAAATATTCTCAAGGATGGAGAAGAACTCTGCCCGACCTGTCTTGCCAGCCGCGGCGTGTTGGGGATGATGTACTGCCGTAATCTCGATTAACGAGGGTGTTCGATCAATGCAAGACCAGCGGTACTCAATCGGATGATTAGCCAGGTTGTTGCCGGTGACATACTCATCGGTTGTCATCACGACCGGCCAGCGGCACCAGGAATACGAAACAGGCAACCAGGAAAATGAGGCTGCCGATTATTGTCCAGATATCATCATGCTTGATGCCGGCAGCAAGAAAGAACAAAGCGCAAACAATAAAAAGAACCCAGCCTGCAATATTGAACTTTCTCTCCCTTTCGCTGTTGCTATCCATGAAAATCACCTTCTGTCTAACGTGACGATTCTCTGCTGCGGAGCCACGGAGGTTTGAGCTGACCCGGTCGACGGTTCAAACTCGGCCCGGTTTGTTTACCCCTGTTTCTTGGCGACGATCTTCTCGAATTTTTCCCGGTTGATGGTGAAACGTTCGTGTGTTCCTTCACCGATGACATCCTGTTCGTCGCTGGCGACGATCGACCATTTGGTCTTCGGCCCGTCGACCGCTTCACATTTTACCTTGACTTCAACGGTCATGCCGGGAGGGGTTGCCGCACTGTGGGAAACGCAGATATTGGTCCCGAGGCTGATTTCATTATCTTCCATGTGATCGCGCAAGGCCTCCATGCAGGCCCATTCCATCAGCCCGACCATGAATGCGGTGGCAAAAACGGGCGGCATTGAGCGAAACAGATCGGATTCTTCATAAACATGGGGTACGGTCTTGTTCTCCGGTACCCGGTAAGTATGATTGAATTCCATGCCGGCGAGCAGAGTTGGTTTCATCGTCTGTTCCTTTCTTTTTAAAGATGCGTTTTGGCTGTTTTGCCTGAACCGGAGTTCTTCCACGGTGGTCGGCTCGTCGTTTTTACCTCCCGACAGTGATGCCGCGGCGGTCGAGCAGGCTTCCTTCGGCCAGGTAAAGCCGGACCAGGGCGATCCGGTAATGAACCATCGCTTCGACCTCGGCGATCTGGGTCTGCAAATAGTCCCGCTGGACCTGGGCGACCTGTAGAGCCGTGCTGGCGCCGACACCGAAACGCTCCTTCTCGGCGTTGAGGGTTTGTTCCTGGAGTTTACGTGTTTTACGGGTTGCATCGATCTGTTGCCGCGCTCTTTCGAGCTCGTTGAAGGCGAGGCGAACATCGAGTTTGACCAGTTGCTGCAGGTTGGCGACCGCCTCGGCCGCCTGTTGCCGGGAAGCAAAGGCGGCTTCATTGCGGGCACGGGCCGCGCGGTTTCCCAGAAAATGATTCAGTCGCAACCCGGCCGTCAGGTCGTAGTTATCCTGATCCAGTTCACGAAACGAATTCGAAAAGCTGTCAGCATAACCGGTCTTGCCATAGTTGATAAAGAGATCAAGCCTGGGCAACAGGCCGTTCCGTGTGATAACGGTTTCGAGCCGCTCCTGCTGCAGCCTGAGCCTGGCTTCCTGCAGGTCGGGACGGAGCTTGACGGCAAGGAAAAGCCTCTCCTCAAGATCATCGAGCGGCTCGGTGCTCAGGCGAAACTCACTGGTTGTGATGACGTCGAGATCGAAGTGCTTTTCGCCGCCGGGACTGAGCAGGCGCAACAGTCGGAGCCGACTCTCTTCGAGCAGGCTGCGGGCGTCGATCAGGGCCTGGACCCGCAAAGCTTCTTCGGTTCGCGCCGCTGCCAGTTCAATTTCCGGCAGGATGCCGACCTCGATCCGCAACTCGATCTCGGACAACTGCTGCCGGGCGACATCGAGGGATTCCTTGAAAATACGGATCTCCTCGTGGGCCAGGACATGATTCCAGTAGGCGATTTCGGTTTCGGCCAGCACGGTTTCGGCATAGCCGCGGAATTGATCGCGGCTGGCTTTTGTTGCAAACTCCTGTTGCCGAACCCGTGCCAGGTTGACGGCGGGGCCGAAGCCCCGCAGCAATGATTGCGTGATCGTCAAACCGGCCCGCGCTGTCTGCTGTTCGGGCGCCCGGTTCGATTCGGAGCCGCTCTGGGTGACGTTTAAATCGATTTGGGTCCCGGTTGCGACGAACTGGCGCAGCCCGGCGACCGCTTCGGTCTCTTCACCGATAACGCTGAATTGGGTTCCGGTTGAGCGTGAGGTTTCGATCGATTCTTCTTCAAAATAACTATATTCGGCATAGACTTCCGGATCGAAAATGCCGCGCTCAATCTGTTCGAAGGTCCCGGCAATGACCGGGCCCAGGCGCTGAACGCGCAGATCCCGGTTGTTGTTCAGGGCGGCGACTATCGCCTGTTCGATCGAAATCTCCAGAACGTTATCTTCGGTGATCGGCAATGTCGGCTCAGCCTGCTCGATAAAGGTTTCAACCGGTCTGATCGAGGGGTCGAAGTCGCCGGGGTGGAAAGGGTACATTTCTTTTGTCGGAAGCGGCGGCTGGCCTGAAGAGCAGGCTGCGAGGGCTAAAACGAGAACCGAAGCGAGAAAACGGAAAACAGGTTTGTGAATGCTATTGTCAGGCATCAGCCGTCTCCGTCTTGTCCCGATGCATCAGCGAGTAGACTGCCGGAATCAGGGCGAGAGTGATCAGGGTCGAGCCGGCCAGCCCGCCAACCACGGCCCGGGCCAGCGGCGCCTGGGCGTCAGCACCTTCGCCTAGGCCGATCGCCAGCGGCGTCAGGGCGAGAATGGTCGTCAGGGAGGTCATCAGGATCGGCCGGAGACGCCGTCGACCGGCCTCCGAGATCGCATCACGCACCGACAGGCCGCCCCGCTCGAGCTGCCCCGCCTGGTCGACCAATAGGATGGCGTTGTTGACAACGATTCCGCCGAGCATAATGCAGCCGATGAATGACTGCAGGTTGAGGGTGGTGCCGGTCAAAAGCAGGATAATGATAACGCCGACGGCGGCAACCGGGACCGAAGCCATGACAATAATCGGGTCACGCAATGATTCGTACTGGCAGGCCAGCACCATGTAAACCAGAAGCAATGCCAGGATCAGCGAGACCACCAACTCATCAAAGGCCTTCTGCTGTTCCTCGAAGTTGCCGGCGACGAGCAGATCGTAACCGACCGATCGTGGAATCTGGTCGAGAGCAGCCTGAACATCGGCCGCAACTGAGCCGAGGTCGCGATCGGCGATGTTAGCCTTGACGGTCACCAGGCGTTGCCGGTCCTTGCGGTCAATCAGGATCGGTCCGCGTCCCGACTGGTAACTGACCAGGTTGCGCAGGGCGACCTGTTCGCCGGAGCGGGCGGTCAGAGTTAAATCGAGAATTTCCTCAATCGACCTTTTCTCCGCATTTTCGAGCTGCACGAAGATCCGGTAGGAGTTGCCCTCCGCTCGAAATTCACCCGCTCTCGAGCCGCCGACAGCAGTTTCCAGAACCTGGGCGACATCGCGTACGCTCAAACCGAGATCGGCAACCTTGTCGCGATCGACCTCAACCTCCTGTTGTGGAATTCCGGTCTGCTGGCTTTTCTCGATGTCGGTGATCCCGGGAATCCCCGTGATCGCAATAACCGCCCGATTCGCCAGGTTGTCGAGCATATCGAGATCGAAGCCGCGGATCTCGATATTGATTCCTTCCTCTGTTCGCAGGATTCTCTCGAGCAGAAATTGACCCTGCGGCGCCCGTGTCCGGATGGTCATGCCGGGAATCTGGCCCTCAAGCTGGCGGCGCAGCGCTTTGGCAATCTCAGTATTGGAGCGGTCCCGATCGGTTGCCGGGACCAGTGAGATCCGGATCTGGGTTTTCGATACGTCACTCGGCCGCCAACCGCTCGAGCCGACACTGGTAACCGAGGCGACCGCTTCCGGAACTGCGGCGAAAACCATCTTTTCGAGCCGGCGGGCCTGTTCATCCAGCGTTTCAAGCCGGGTTCCGATCTCCATCTCTCCGGTAACCCGTACCTCACCTTCATCGCTCGGCGGCAGAAATTCGGTGCCGATCAGCGGCAGCAGTAAAAGCGTTGAGAAGAGTAATGAAAAAGCGATAACGACGGTTCGCAAACGATGATTCAGAACGGCCTGCAGCAGCTTGCGATAGCTATTGTCGATCCAGTCGTAGAATCGGTCTGATTTTTCGACCAGGTTCTCGATCCAGGGCGGTCGGCGCTGGCGCATCTGCTCCGGTGATTCGAGAAGTTTCGAGGCGAGCATCGGTAGCAGGCTCAGGGAGACCATGAGCGAGCAGACCAGGGCAAAGATAATAACCAGAGCCAGTTCCTTGAACAGCAGGCCGGCAACGCCGCGCACAAAAATCAACGGCAGAAAAATAACCAGGGTCGTAATCGTACTGGCAACGATGGCGTTACCGACCTCCCGGGCGCCTTCGATAGAAGCGATTTCCGGCGATTCGCTGTTTTCACTGCGCCGCCGGAAAATATTTTCCAGAACAACGACCGAACTGTCGACCATCATGCCGACCCCGAGGGCGAGTCCGCCCAGGGTCATCAGGTTGAGAGTGAAGCCGCCGAAGTAGATCAGGGCAAAGGTGGCGATGACCGAGATCGGAATGGCGAGGGAGATGACGATGGTTGAACGGATATTTCTCAGGAAAAAGAGCAGCACGATGATCGAGAGGAACCCTCCGTAGAGGATCGAACGGGCGACATTGGCAATCGAAAGTTGGATGAAGTTCCCCTGGTTGATGACCGGGGTGATCTTGATCTGCGGGAAGGCGTGGTTGAAATTGTCGATTTCGGAAAGGATCGCCTTCGAAACTTCAACCGTGTTGGCTTCCTGTTGTTTGCGGATGGCGACCCGCAAGCCACGTTCGCCGTCCATACGGATGATGCGCCGCAGCTTTTCATAGGTGTCGCGAACCTTCGCAACCTGGCCCAGGGTGACCGACACCCCATCCTTCTGGTAGATCACCGTATCCCGGATCTGGTCAAGGTTGGCGAATTCGGCCGGGGCCCGCAGGGTGACTTCAAAGCGGCCCTGTTCGAGTTTGCCGGCCGGCAGGTCGAGGTTGGCATTGCGGATCGCCTGCAGCAACTGATCGAGCGGCAAGCCGAGAGCCTTGACCCGGTCGGGGTCGAGCTCTACCCGGATCTCGCGATTAAATCCGCCCCAGAGATCGACCTGGGCGACCCCGGGCAGGCGGCCGAACCGGTAGCGGACCTGGTCTTCGACCAGCTGGGTCAGTTCGACCGGATCAAGATTGCTGGATATGCCAAGCAGGACAACCGGGAAACTCGCAATGTCGAATTTACTGACCCGGGGCCGGACGACATCGTCCGGCAGCTCATTGATTTCATCCTCGAGCTGCGCCTGCACGTCGAGGGCGGCGGTGTCGATGTCGGTTCCCCAGGCGAAACTGACCCGGACCGTGCTGTTCCCCTCGGAGGATTGCGAGGAGATATCCTCGACGCCCGGCACGGTGGCAATAATCTCTTCGACAATCTGGGTGACAAGCCGTTCCATGACTACCGGGCTGGCCCCTTCATACTGGGTGCGGATGGTCAGGGTCGGCAATTCGATATTCGGCAGCATGTCGATCTGCAGCCGGCTCAGCGAAAAGAGCCCGAGCAGGACGACTATAAGGGTCACCATGGTGGTGAAAACGGGACGTCCAACGCTGAACCTGGGAAGTTTCATCGGGTTTACTTTGCGTTCGATCCGGCCGCAGCCGTTTCGGTTGGAATGGTGATCGCCGAACCGTCATCGAGCATCTGTTGTCCGAGGGTGACAACCCGTCCGCTGAGGCTTTCGCCGATGATCTGGATCCGGTCGCCATCCTGAATGCCGACTTCGACGTTTTGCCAGCGGACCGAATTGCCGTCGGTTGCCACCAGAAAAATACCTGGCTGGTCGCCACGGCGAGTCAGGGCTTTTTCGGGGATGATCCTGGCATCCTCCCGGCGGTCGAGGATGATGGTCGCCCGGACAAACATGCCGGGCTTGAGCCGTTTGCCGGCGTTGTCAACGATCAGTTCGACCCGGGCCTGCCGGGTCGATTGCTTGAAAACCGGCGCTATGCGTTCGATCCGGGCGGTGAAATTCTCTGTTGGAAAGGCATCGGTCACAAGGGTTGCAATCTGTCCGGGGCGAAGCAGTGCATAGTCGCGTTCGGTGACAAAGACAACGGCGATGATCGGATCGATGTCAACAATGCGCAGCAGGGGGGCATTTGCTGAAACGGTTTCTCCCTCATCTACGTAGCGCTCGGCGACGACACGTTCATGGTCGTCACCGCTCCAGCCAGCGTTGATTTTTGTGTAGCTCAAGCGGATGCGGGATGCTTCGAGCGCCGATTCGGCCCGTACGACCTGGGCTTTGGCAACTTCTACCGCCGAATCCTTGGCCAGCTTGTTGGCGTTGACCCCGTCGAGTTGCGACTCGGAAGCAACGCCCCGTTGGCGGAGGGTCTTGATCCGCTCGAGTTCGCGGGTGGCGATCTGAAGGGCGTTTTCCGCTTCGACCAGGTTGGCTCTGGCGACTTCAAGGTCGGCTTTGGCCTGGGCGACCGCCTGAACATACTCGGCGCTGTCAAGCTGTCCGACAACCTGCCCGCGTTGAACCGGATCGGAAATGTTGACCGTCAACTTTTCGATCCGCCCGCCGACCTTGGGGGCGATGACGAATTCGGACTGGGCTTCGAGGGTGCCGTTAAAGACCCGGCGCAGAACGATCGGACCCTGTTCGATCGTTGCGACCTCAACCGGCGCGATCCGCTCAGCGTTTCGTTGATTTGTCCGGCTATTCCGGCTTTGCGAAAAAACAGTTGTCAGGACAAAATATGCGGCGGCAACGACCAGGACCAGCAGGCCGATCAGGATGATCTTTTTTTGCGCGATTTTCATGTCGTTCCCATCTTTTCAGCCCCATTTTCGAGGGTTATTTATTGCTGAAAGATTAGCACTCCCGGTAAGATAAGGACACTATATATTGCAGCAGGATTCATCCGGACCTGATGCTGACGGAAGGTCGGGGAAATGAAAATTTGTGAATTTTTTAGGCTACAATCCTTCTTGTTTGAGCTGCTTCAACAGATCCTTTTGTTTGTCGCTTAACTCCTTCGGGATCTGTACATTTATCACTGCGAAAAGATCGCCCTTGTCCGGCACTCCGAACCCCTTGAGACGGATTTTGTCGCCGCTTTGCATTCCCGGTTTAAGCTTGACCCGCTTGGTTTCGGTTAGCGTCGGGACATCGATCGATGTCCCGAGGCAGGCATCGGTGAAGGGGATGAAAACGTTGACGAAAACGTCATGACCTTCGCGCCTGAAGCGATTGTCCCTGAGTACCGAAATTTCGAGATAAAGGTCGCCCGGTGGTCCGCCGCTGCCGGAGACGCCCCCTTTTTCCGGAATGCGAAGCTGCTGTCCGTTTTCGGTGCCGGCTGGAATTTTGACAGAAATCTGTTCTTCACCCCGTTCAGTTTTCAGATTGACCCGTCGTTCACCGCCGAGCACTGCCTGGGAAAAGGGAATCTGTACCTTGAGGCTGTAGTCCGGCCCCCTGGACGGGAAGCCGGCCCGCCCGGTCGGAACGCCGCGACCGCCGCGACCGCCGAACATCTGGCCAAACAGGTCGGCGCCGATATTGAATTCCTGAAAGATGCTGCCGAAGTCGAAATCGCGGAAAATATCTTCCTGGCCGAATCTCTGATGGAAATTGGCGTCGCCATAGGAGTCATAGGCGACCTTCTTCTCCGGGTCGGAAAGCACTGCATAGGCTTCGGTGATTTCCTTGAAACGCTCCTCGGCTTTGCTGTCGCCCGGGTTTTTATCGGGATGGTACTTGAGCGCCAGCTTGCGGTATGCTTTTTTTATTTCGGCTTCGTTCGCATCCTTGCCAACGCCGAGGGCCTCATAATAGTCTTTTGCCATGATAACTTGTCTCCATTGCAGATATGTGATTAATTCTAGGTGGATAGCGGGTTCACGTCAAGCTTGTAACGGCTAAAAATGGCGTAAATTCGATTGCTTGACCACTTTTGACATGTGGGCTAATATGCTTGGGAATTTCTGACAAGGAAACGAGGTGACGATGGCCCGAATAGCGATTATCGGTGGCGGTATTTCCGGACTGGCAACGGCGTACGCGGTTGAGCAGTTGGCGGCTTCACGCGGGGTGACGCTGGAGACGATCCTGATTGAAAAAGAGGATCGAACCGGCGGCAAAATCTGGAGTATCCAGGAAGAAGGATATCTCTGTGAATGGGGCCCGAACGGGTTTCTCGACAACAAGCCGATGACCCTGGAGCTTTGTGACCGGCTCGGGATCCGGGATCAACTCGCCCGTTCCGATGATAATGCGCGCAAACGTTTTATTTATTCCGGGGCAGAATTGCATCGTCTGCCCGAGAATGGCCCTTCTTTTTTCAAATCTAATCTTATGACCTGGCCTGGAAAATTCCGTATCGCCAAGGAACTTTTTGTCCCGAAACGGACCGAGGAGAGCGATGAAACCCTGGCCGAATTCGGCCGCCGTCGACTCGGTCCCGAAGCGCTGGATAAACTGATTGCGCCGATGGTTTCCGGGATTTTCGCCGGCAATCCGGAAACGATGAGCCTGAAGAGCTGTTTTCCGCGTATTTACCAGCTCGAGCAGGAGTATGGCGGGCTGCTGAGGGCGATGATGAAGCTGGCCAAACAGAAAAAAGCGGAGCGCAAAGCCGGAAAGCAGGTGGCATCGGCGGCCGGACCGGGCGGCACCCTGACCTCTTTTGTCAAAGGGATTCAAGAACTGACTGACAGCACGACGACCGCCATAAAGGGTGAGGTTAAAAGAGGCTCGGCTGCCGTCGCAATAAAGAAAGTCGATGGCGGCTATGAGATTGCTCTCGAGAGTGGAGCGAAGGTTGATGCCGATGTCGTTGTTACAGCTGTGCCGGCTTACCATCTGGCACAAATGATCGGCGAAATGAGTGTTGTTCTGTCCGATATCCTCAAGGCGATTCTCTATGCGCCGATGAACGTCGTCTGTTTCGGATATGAACGGGAGAAGATCGAGCACGACCTCAACGGTTTCGGATACCTTATCCCGAAAAAGGAGGGCTGCAGCATTCTCGGGACCCTCTGGGATTCGAGCATTTTCCCGAACCGGGCGCCGGAAGGTCATGTTCTGCTCCGTTCGATGATGGGCGGCGCCACCAACCCGGCGGCAATCGATCTCAGTGACAATCATGTCCAGGAATATGTGCAGGCTGATCTGCGCGAAATTATGGGGATCGATGCGATGCCCGATTTTGTTAGGATCTTCCGCCACCGCAATGCCATTCCGCAATACACGACCGGGCATGGTCAGCGTCTGCTGGCACTGGAAGAGGGGTTCCACAAGTTCCCCGGATTCTTTATTACCGGCAACGCCTTCTTCGGCATCGGGCTGAACGATTGCGTCCAGGCCTCGAACCGGACGGCGGAGAAGGTCGTCGGATTCCTCGAAAGACACGAGGAATAACGCGCCGGCCTTGACACGATCAAAATCAAAAAGAGACAGCCGACCGCGCTGTCTCTTTTTATTTGTATCGTGGATAAATGTTTCCAGCCCCCAGCCCCCAGCCCCCAGCCCCCAGGCACAGGTCACAGGTCACAGGTCACAGGTCACAGGTCACAGGTCACTCACCCTTTTCTTCTGAAAATATCGGTCTTCAAACTCGAGACCCTGTCCAGAAACAGAAAACCGTCGAGGTGGTCGAGTTCATGTTGAATGGCGATGGCTTCAAATCCTTTGGAGTTGATGACGCGCTCACGTCCGTCCCGGTCAAGGAATTGGACGACAATCGATTTGGCCCGGGTGACATTGCCGGTGTAGTCAGGGACACTCATGCATCCTTCACGCATTACCTTGCTCCCCTCCCTGCGGATGATCTCCGGGTTGATCATGGTCAGCAACCCATGATTATTGTCTTTACCCATCTTGCTGGCTGAAACGTCGACTACGACGACCCGCCTGGTCACCCCGATCTGAGGAGCCGCAACCCCAACCGAGTGCCCGGCATCGATCATTGTGTCGATCAGGTCCTGAATCAGCCCGTCGGTTTCGGCATCGAGGCGCTCGACCGGGGTGCAGATCTCTTTCAGGACCGGGTCGGGATAGATTCTGATCTTGCGAACGGCCATTTGTCTACAATTCAACCGGGGTGATCGAGCGGACGGTGATGTCGACCTGCAACTCTTCTTTCAGGTCGGTCATCATCGCCTCGATGTGGTCGGAGCTCATACCATCCGGCAGGACCGCTTCCAGCATCATGACGTAGACCGGGCGGTCTTCGGTGCCGATCAATTTTGTATTGAGATCGGTAATGTTGACTTTGCGCTCGCCCAGTTCTTTTGAAACCCGAAAGACGATGCCCGGTTTATCGGAACCGTAAACCGAAATCATGCAGATTTCGCCATCCATGTCCGGATGAATTTCACCCCCCGGTTTCAGTTTACGAAGATATACCGAAAGTTCTGAGTCCTCAAGCGGTGCGAATGCCTCAGCAAAGCTCTGCTGGTCGGTAAATTCGGGATGCGCCAGAATCAGGATCATTGCAAACTGGCCGCCGAGGATCGAGCAGCTCGAATCGGCAATGTTGCATCCGAGGTTATACAGAATCTCGGTAACCTCGGAAACGATCCCCGGTCGGTCGCGGCCGATAATGGTCAGGGCAAAATGTTGCATCGATCCCTCCTCGCTTCTTGGGGATAAGATAAGAACGGCTATTGATCCTGAATCATACCAACATTGACGTGAAATGACAAAAAAAAGACCCCGCTGATGCGAGGCCTTTTATACTTACCTGTAAACCGAATTACTTCTTGTGGCAGTCGTTACATTTGGTCGGGCCGCCCTGGTCCTTGTGACAGCTTTTGCAGGCATCGCCATGGGCTGCTTTCTTGTCGATAGCGATCTTGGCCGGGGTCCCTTCGTGGCAGGCTTTGCAGCCGAGCTTTTCGCCATGCACCTTGTGGTTGAAAGCAACATTGCCCTTCTTGTTTTCGTAGGTGACGGTGTCGGCAGCCCAGGCAGCGGTGACTGCAAAGGCAATGATCATTACAGCAATAATCAGTTTTTTCATCTCTTCTCTCTCCTTGTTGAATTTGTTTTAAGGATAATTAATCGATGCGAATGATAAAAGCATCATTAAGGTTTGTCAACCAAAAAGGGGTTTTGTTAGCTCCGAAAAAGAAAATTAGCCAGAGGCTGACTTGAATAACGATGTCAGAATGAAACGTCCCGGGGATTCTTCATGACTGTTGCTTGCAGTTTTTTTGCTCAACGGATATATTCTAGGAGAGTTGCCGGTATTTTCGGTTGTTTTTAAAGTTGCATTATGATGAGGGAGTTGCAGATATGCAGATCAGGGCTTCTGAAACAATCGATGAAGGGGATCTTGTCTGTCTGGCGACCGGTCCGGATGGTGCCACCGTGCTGCTCCGCTGGCGCTTCGGTTGTGAGGCGATCGGCATTGCCGGTCGACCCATTGCCGAGGACGATATGGTCGAATATTCTCCCGATAAAAGCAGCGACGATGTTCTGGTCAAAGGCTCCGGCGGACCGGCACACAACAAAACTGTTGCCCTCAAGGTCGCTTGCGATCTGAAGATGCAAGACCTCGTATGTTTGAAGCTTCTATCTGATGGGAAAATCCTTCTCGATAAGTGGGTGTTAGGAGAAGAGGCTATTGGTGTTGCTGCTCGTAATATCAAAGCCGATGAAATGGTTGAATACTGCGAGGACAAGAGCACCGGGGATATCCTGGTGAGGCCGCAATAAATCTTTTCTTCCTTTTCCTTGTGCCTGTTGCGAGCTTAACAGTCCCGGCTTTGTCTCGAAGCATCGGTGGTTTCGTCAGTCCCAATAAAACGTCAGATTCTTCTCATGTAAAACAAGCCATGGGATTTTTTCTCAGAGATTGACCGGTCATCGCTCGGAGACTTGCTGGTGTGAATAAACTTCTCTCCTGGTACTTTGGAAAATTATCCCACCGTCTGGTTGGCCCGTCTCTGTTGCTCGGCATTCTGGCCGTTTTCCTGCTGAGCCTTATTTCCTATTTTACCGTCCGAAATATTCTTGAAAAATCGATTTCACATAATCTCGAGGTTGCCGTCGATCTGCAAAATGATGAACTGAATCGTTGGGTTGAAGATCAAAAAACGACGATTGTTTTTATTAGCCGAGCCCCCTTTGTTCGCGAACGGGTTGCCGATCTGTTAAGCCGTGACAAGGACCACCCGTACTACCAGGAGTCGTATCGCGAACTTTCTGAATATCTTTATTCATATATCAAAAATTTCAAGGGCCTCAGGGAAATTATGCTGCTGTCAAACCACGGTGGCGAGGTTATCTATTCAACATCAACCGAGCATGAAGGGGAATCCTGGGCCCTGGATTCCTTTTTTCTCGAAGGAAAAGAAGCCCTCTACATCCAGGGCGTCTATGCCTGGCGGCAGAGCGCGCAACCGACGATTACCATCGCCCGACCGTTGCTGGATGCCCTGGGAGAAAAAGAAGGTGTTCTCGCCGTTCATTTGAATCTCGAACGGATGCAAAATGTTATTTCTCACCCGGGAGCATTCAAGGGCGAGATCTATCTGGTTGATAAATTTAAAACATTTCTCAATGCGGATCGATTTGGAAGAGAGGATTTTCCGCGGGGAGTTCAGACCGTTGGTATTGATCGGGTTGTTGCCGGTGAAGAGGGGACTGGTCATTATCTCAATTATCAGGGGGTCCCGGTCGTCGGATACTATCGCTGGATCCCTGACCTCGAAGTCGGCATCGTCGCAGAAATCCCGCGGGAGCTGGCGTATGCATCGGCTAAGCACCTTGGCCTGTTGATCGGCAGTCTCGGTCTGGCACTTATTGTTACCCTGGTTCTCGGCCATGTTTTTTTCGCGCGCCGCATTTCCCGCCCCCTGGGTGACATGGCCCGGATGGCGCAACAGGTCGCTTCCGGTGATTTTTCGATCCAGATTCCGGTGCTCGAACAGGATGAGACAGGTGTGCTGGCCAAAGCGCTCAACCAGATGGTCAGTCATCTGAAGCAGGTTTACGAGGAGATGTCAAATACGGCCGAAAACTTCAAAACAATATTTAATCTCAATCCTTCGTCTATCGTTGTTCAGCGCTTCGATAATGGCAAGCTTGTACAGGTCAACGAGGGCTTCTGCCAGATGTTCGATGTGACGACCATGCAGGCTCTCGGGCGGAGCGCCGAGGAACTCGGTATCTGGCATTCCAATATTTCACGGTTGCGCCTCGCTGTTCTCTTGCGGAGGAAGGGTGGCGTTATCGATTATGAATCGCATTTCGTGCGCGGCAATGGCGACGTCTTTGCCGGCATTATCTATTCCCGTGTCATTGAATTAAGTGGTGAAAAGCATGTGGTTTCAATCATGGTTGATCTCTCTGATATTCGCAGGACCGAGAACGAATTGCGTGATACTTCGGAGCGGCTGCAGCTTTTGGTGCAAAGGATGCCGATTGCCTGTATTGCCTGGAATAACGATTTTACGGTCAGTTTGTGGAATCCGGCCGCCGAGCAGGTTTTCGGTTATCCGGCCGCCGCGGCGGTTGGCAAACATGCCTACGAATTGGTCGTTCCGAAATCAGTTCAAGCGATGGTTGAACCGATATGGGGCAAACTCCTTGCAGGCGATTCAACGGCGCATAGCGTCAATGAAAATATCACCAGTGATGGACGCCTCATAGTCTGCGACTGGACCAATACAACGCTCAAGGATGAGCATGGTAACGCCATCGGCGTCATCTCGATGGTCCGGGATGTGACCGAAGAAAAGAAGGCGCAGGACAGTCTGCACTATCAGAAGGAACTTTTGCAAACGATTCTTGATGCGATCCCGGCTCCGATTTTCTTCAAAGGGGCGGATCTTCTTTATAAAGGGTGTAATCAGGCATTTTGTGATGCTCTCGGTCTGTCACATGACTCGATAGTCGGACGGTCGGTTCATGATATTACCGGGGATGAGAGAGCGAAAATTTATGAAGATGCTGATAAGGATTTATTGAGAAAGGGCGGTGTCCAGATTTACGAGGCAAAATTCCCACATGCCGATGGGTCAGAACGGGACGTCGTGTTTCATAAAGCGGTTTTCAAAAATCCGGATGGTTCGATTGGCGGGATGGTCGGCAATATGCTTGATGTGACCGAAATCCGCAAGGCCGAAGCAGAGCTTGCCGAAAGTGAACTTAATTACCGGGAGATCTTCAATGCCTCGTCCGAAGCCATTATAATTCGCGATTTGGCAACCGGGAAAATTCTCGATGTCAACCAGTCGATGCTCGATATGTATGGCTATTCTTTTGAAGAGGCCATTGCCACGACGATTGACGATTTGAGCAGTGGTGAGCCGCCCTACACGATCGATAAGGCCTATGAGAACCTGACCCGGGCGAAATCGGGTGAGTTCCGGCTGTTTGAGTGGCGAGCGAAAAAGAAGGATGGTACCCGTTTCTGGGTCGAAATCTCCCTGCAGAAGTCGACCATCCGGGGCGAATCGCGGGTTATTGCGGTTATTCGGGATATTACGCAGCGCAAGGAAGTCGAGCAGGCCCACCGGGAGAGCGAGGAACGCTTCCACCTTCTCCTTGAACATGCCGCCGATGCATTGTTTCTGCATGATGCGGAAGGCAATATTCTGACAGTCAACCAGCGTTCATGTGACTGGCTCGGCTACCATCGTGATGAACTTGTCGAAATGAATATTTCCGACTTTGAAAAGGGCAACTCGAGCGATCAGTTACGCAACTTCTGGAAATCACTGGAAACAGGAAAGTCGAGCCTGCTCGAAGGACAGCACACCCGAAAGGATGGCTCAACTTATCCGGTTGATGTCAACGTGGTCAAATTTGTTTTCCAGGACGCCGATTTTTTTCTCGCCCTGGCCCGTGATGTCAGCGAACGCCGGGCGACGGAACAGGAGTTGGAAAGGTATCGCGACCGGCTGGAAGAACTGGTACAGGAAAGGACGAAACAGCTCGAAGAGGCCCAGGAAGAACTTGTCCTCAATGAGCGTCTGGCTGTGCTCGGCCAGTTGACAGCGACTGTCAGCCATGAGTTGCGGAATCCTTTGGGAACCGTGAAAAATGCAATCCATATTCTTGGCAGATTGATCGAGCAAGGCGATGCCGACCGGATTGAAAAGACGCTCGATCTGGCCGGACGGAATGTTAACCGCTGTGACGGGATTATTAATGAATTGCTTGATTATACGCGCCAGCAGGAGTGGACCCCGGTCAAAATTGATCTCGGTCACTGGCTGCAAAGTCTGCTCGATGAACAGGTTGTTCCTGACGATATCGAGGTCAATCGGAACTGGAATAAAGGGATTGTTGCCAACTGTGAGCCGGAGCGATTGCGTCGGGCTGTTCTCAATATTTTTACAAATGGAATTCAGGCCTTGCAGGAAATCTCCTCGCGCCGGCGGGTTTTGCGTCTGCGGATCGATCAGGAGGAGGATCGGGTTGTTCTCTCAATCGCTGACAACGGCCCCGGTATTGACAACCAGACCCTCGAGCGAATATTCGAACCGATGTTCAGTACAAAAAATTTTGGTGTCGGTCTCGGCATGCCGATTGTAAAAAATATCATGGAAGAACATGCCGGCGGTATCGAGATTGACAGCAGCCCGGGCAAGGGCACAACCGTATCCCTCTGGTTGCCACGTAACTAGTATCCTTTTGCTGGTTTTGTGTTTTGCAGGTATATTTTAATAACAGAACTTTCAGGAAAGGATATTTTATTGGCAAAAAAAGTCCTTATCGTTGAAGATGACTTCGATTTCGCAACGAGCCTCGAACTGGCCTTGGACCTCATTGGTTATCAGGCAATTATTGCTGCGTCTGCCGAAATCGCACAAACGGTTATGGCCGAGATGGGCGGTGAGATCACAGTTGGTTTTTTTGATATTAAATTGCAGGGACAAGATGGCATCGGCTGTTATGAACAAATAAGGGAAACGTATCCCGATTTTACCGGAATTGTTATGACCGGTTTTCGTGATGAGACTCTTTTTGAACGGGCTCGTTCTGTTGGCATCGTTGAGGTATTACGGAAGCCTTTCAGGATGGCCCGATTTATGGAACTGGTAAGGCGGTACGCGGAGGCATGACCCGCCAGGAAAATTCCAATGGGAAATAGCTCACAACAGGAAAAAAATCGGATTCTGCTGATCGATGACGATCTCGATTTTGCCGACAGTATGACTGGCCTCCTCGAGCTCGAGGGTTATCCGGTGGCGACGGCCTCTACGGCTGATGAGGGTGTTGCTCTGCTTGCTGAGTTCCAGCCTGCTGTCGCCCTGGTCGATATCCGTATCGGCCAGCAGAGCGGACTTGATCTCGTTGTGCGGCTCCACCAATCTGACCCTGAACTGACGATTGTTATTGTCACCGCCTATGCCGATACCGAAACAGCGATTGAGGCCCTGAAGAGAGGGGTTTATGATTTTTTGCGCAAGCCTTTTGAGGCGAGTGACCTGCTTGCTGTTCTGCATCGCTGTACTGATCGGAAAAGACTCCTTGAAGAGAAAAAAGCCGCCGAGCGGGCGAGACAGGAAAGTGAAGGCCGATTCCGGATTGCCTTTGAGACCTCTCCCGATGCGATTATTCTGGCCTACCCGGATGGCGCGATCATCGATGTTAATCACGGGTTTGAACAGATGACCGGTCATCGCAAGGAGCAGGTCGTTGGTTTGAACTCGCTGGAAATAGGGTTATGGCGTAACTCGGACGATCGAAAGCGGATGCTGGAGCAGCTCCAAGGTTCCGGCCGGGTTGACAACCTGGAGAGCGATTTCCGGATGAATGACGGGAGGCTCAGGAAAGGTCTGATGTCGGCCAGAATCGTGCATATCGAAGATCAGCCTGTCGGCCTCTTCGTGGTTCGCGATATCCATGAGCTCAGAGCCAAGGAGCAGGCAATCATAGAGAGTGAAGAACGTTTCCGCAGCGTCGTCAGTAATATCGCCGGGGCCGTTTACCGCTGCCGTCTTGACCCTGAAAGAACTCTGATTTTCGTCAGTCGTCCGATCGAGGATATCAGTGGTTATCGATCAGCCGAATTCGTTAACAATGATGTCCGGAGCTTTGTCAGTATTATCCATCCCGACGATCTTGAAATGGTTCGGCATGAGATAGCGCTCGCCATGAATAACGGAGAGTCGTTCTCGATTGACTACCGGATTGTTGACCGTGAAGATAATGTTCGTTGGGTCAATGAGAGAGGCCGGGTGAAATCGCTGGCAGGAGAATCTGACCCGGTAATCGATGGCATCCTGTTTGATATATCGGAATCGAAAAAAACAGTTGAGCAGCTCGTTGAAAGCAAAGAGCGGCTACGAACGATATACGATGAATACAATATTGTTCTTGACGGCATCCCGGATGCGATTCTCCTGATCAATTCCGATTTGAAAGTTGTCTGGGGAAACAAGGGTGCACATGTCCACTTCGGATTTTCCCGGGATGAACTCGCGGGCCTCAGATGTTCCCGGATCTGGAATTGCGCCGAAGCCGGATCCGAAGCATTTTTGCGTAAGGTTTTCCGCGATGGCTCGCCTTATGATGCTGTTCAGAAGACGCTTGATGGCAAAGTCTGTGGTGTCAAGGTATTTCCGATAACCGCGGCCAACGGCAAGGTCGAGAGCGTTATCCAGGTTGCCAGTGACATGACGGAAAAAATGCACCTGCGTGAACAGGCGAGCCGGTCCGCCCATCTCGCAGCCCTCGGTGAACTGGCCGCCGGGGTTGCCCATGAAATCAATAATCCGACCGGAACCATACTGCTGAACCTGCCGATGTTGAAGGATGCATTTGCCGACCTGCAGCCGGTTCTCGAAAAAATCGAACCGGATCTCGACAATATGAAAATTGCCGGACTCCCGTACCAGACGTTCTGCCAGGAGGTTCCCGTTGCGATTGATGAAACCACCGACTGCGCCCGTCGAATCAAGAGGATTGTCGAGGAACTCAAGGACTTCTCCCGACCCGCCGCCGGCGAATTCGGAAACCTTGACTTGAATGAAGTGGTCCGGACATCGATCAGCATGGTTCGAAATGCCCTCAAAAATACAACCGACAATTTCAAGGAAATTTATTGTGCGCATGCATTCGCCTGTAAAGGGAATTCGCAACGCCTGGGGCAAGTGCTGGTCAACCTTTTGCTTAATGCCTGCCAGTCTCTTCCCGATCGCAGCTGCGGTATAGAGGTTGAAACACGCATTGACAAGGCCACCGGAGAGTGCCTGGTGATTGTCAGTGACGAGGGCCGCGGCATCCCGGAAGAGTTGCTCACCCAGATTACCGATCCGTTTTTTACGACCCGCCGGGAAAGCGGTGGGACCGGTCTCGGTTTGTCGGTGTCGAGCCGTATTATAGATGAGCATAAGGGCCGTCTGGAATTCGATTCCGCGGTCGGCAAAGGGACGACCGTGACGATCCGTTTACCGGTTGCCGCTGAAGGGAGTGGTCAGTGACCGATCTGAGCTATCAGCATCTTACAATTCTGATCGTTGATGATGAGGCTTCATGGCAGCGGGCCCTGGGCATGGCCATCGAGCGCCATCTCGGAATCAATATCGTTGCCTGTCACGACAGCCGTGAGGCGATGGCGGTTCTTGCAAATGTCGAAATCGATCTTGCGATCCTCGATATCACCATGCCGTATCTTTCTGGAGACGATCTGCTGGTGCAGATCAAGGAAGTCTATCCGCAATTGCCGGTAATCGTTACAACCGGCCTGGTGCAGATCGAGCTTGCGGTCAAGTGCATGAAGCTCGGTGCTTTCGACTACTATGTCAAGACTACCGAAGTCGACAGGATCCTCAACGGAATTAAAAAGGCTCTTGAGCTTGCGCGCCTTCAGCAGGAGAATCAGCAACTCCGTGACCGTTTTTTGCAGGACCAGATCGATCACGAAGAGATTTTTGCCGGGATAAGATCACGCAGCAAAAAGATGCGCGCCGTTTTCCAGTATATCGAAGCGGTGGCCGACGGTAGTGAACCGGTGCTGGTTCTCGGCGAGAGCGGTTCCGGCAAGGAGTTGATTGCCAAGGCGATTCACCAGATCGGTCGGCCGCAAGGACCCTGGGTGGCGGTCAATGTTGCCGGTCTTGATGATAATGTTTTTTCCGACACCCTGTTCGGCCACGTCAAGGGCGCATTCACCGGCGCTGATCAGGAACGGAGCGGTATGATTGAACAGGCTTCTGGCGGTATCCTTTTTCTTGATGAAATCGGCGATTTAAGCCAGGCTTCGCAGGTTAAGCTGCTCCGCCTGCTTCAGGAGGGTGAATACTATCCGCTCGGCAGCGACCGACCGAAAGAACACGCCGCCCGGTTCGTTTTTGCGACCAATCGCAACCTTGAAGAGATGCAGAAGAGTGGCGCGTTCCGAACAGATCTTTATTACCGGCTCAGCTCTTACCGGGTCGTTCTGCCGCCACTCAGGGAGCGTCCTGAGGACATCTCCATGCTCGTTGAAAAGTTTAGCCGCGAGGCGGCGGCTTCACAAAACAAGGATGTTCCGTCGGTCGATCCCCAATTGATCCCTTTTTTACAACGCTACAGTTTTCCGGGGAATGCCCGGGAGCTGCGGGCGCTGGTTTTCGAGGCGGTCAGTCTTCACAAATCGGGCCCGCTCGGACTGAAATCATTCAAGAAATCAATCCCGAGCGATCAGCTTGTAGCTCCAGGCATTTCCGAAGATCTGCCCGAAAATGTTCGATATCCTGCCAAACTGCCAACCTTGAAAGAATCGGCAAACCTGCTTGTTGACGAAGCAATGCGCCGGGCCGACGGCAACCAGACCCGGGCTGCCAAGCTTCTTGGTATCTCCCGTCCCGCTCTGAGCAAGCGTCTTAAAAACTCCTGACCCTTCTACTTTCCACACAGAAAAAAACGAAACCGTAACTAAAGTTAACAGTATCCCGTAAACTACTGAATTTGTAGTGCAATTCAAAGGATAGCTGGTCTGTGTGTAACTTTATTTACCTGTCACGTTTGTAGGTTTTTACTGTCGATTTTTCGATTTAGTCTAATAAAAACAGTGATTTAAAGGTTCCTTTGAAGTTGGAACAGGAATTGCTAAATATCTAGGTATCGGATAAACCGAAGTTTCGCCCTGCATAGGGGGGGTGCTGTGGAGAACAGAACACAAATCCTGATTCTTGATTGTCTCGGCCGAACAAGACAGGGGATCTGTTTCACTCTCGAGCTTGCTGGCTATGATCTGCGCGTTGTCAATGACATTAATGAGGCTATCAACCTGATAGGGACCGCCAGATTTACCGGTGAGATTTTTGATGTTTTGCTGATTAACAACCCCTGTCTGGAAGGTGATGTGAAATTATTACTGAGCCAGTTGCTCAATGTCGCCACTCATCTGCCGGTAGTGTTTGTCAAATCGTTTGAAGAAATCGATAAGAATTTTACGGAGCTGATTCTTGATGAGCTCCGGCCCGGAATTTTTTATACCGAGCCGTTGAAAGTCAAGAATTTGCTTGCTGAATTGAAGGATGTAGAACAGGTCAGTCAGTTACCGCTGGGTCGTTATGGCTAACCAGCGCTGCTCAATGGGGGAACTATGCGGAAAAAAATTTTGATAGTTGATGATTCGGCAACCGTTCGCCAGGTGTTGTCGACCACTTTGCGTGAAACCGGGTATGAAGTGGTTGAGGCGTCGGACGGGCAGGAAGCACTTGCTTTTCTCGATGAAAGGCAGAGTGACGAGATCAATATGCTGATCACTGATTTGAATATGCCGAAGATGGACGGCATTGACCTGATCCGCCAGGTGCGAGGCAGCAGCGGTTTTCGGTTTATGCCGATTATCATGCTGACAACCGAATCGCAAGATCAAAAAAAACAGGAAGGCAAATCAGCCGGAGCGTCCGGCTGGATCGTCAAGCCGGTCAAGCCGGAGCAGCTCAGAACCGTAATCAGCATGGTGATGTCTTAACCGCTAACCAGCTGGCGTGCAGTAGCTGATTAAACAACGAAATAACAGAAGCATAATCACAACAAAATGGAGATGTAATGAACTTTCTCGGATCGATAAACATCAGGTACAAACTGTCCCTGTTGGTTGGCCTTTTTCTGATCACCTTTGTGGTCAACTCGGGTGTTCTTATTTTTGGCAGCCGCGACTCAATGATGGATGACCGGAAGGCGAAACTGCAAAATATTGTCGAGTCTGCGTATTCGACGGCCAAGCATTATTACGATCAGGCCCAGGCGGGAGAAATGCTTGATACCCAGGCCCGGCAACTTGCTCTCGAGGCGATCGAATGGATGCGCTATGGTGATAACGGTTATATCTGGATCAACGATTTCCAGCCGCGCATGATCATGCATCCGTTTGTTAAAAAACTCGAGGGGCAGGATATCAGTGATTTCAAGGATCCGAACGGTAAACGCCTGTTTTCCGAAATGGTCAAGGTGACTGAGGCTAAAGGGGGCGGTTTTGTTGATTATGTCTGGCAAAAGGGTGATGACTCGAATTATCTGGCGCCCAAGCTCTCCTATGTCAAGGGGTTCAAGCCCTGGGGCTGGGTGATCGGCACCGGGGTTTACATTGAGGATGTCGATGCTGCCTTCTATTCGCATCTGATCGAAACAGGTGTTGTTGTTGTCCTGATCATTGCCTTATTGACATTATTGGCTTATTTCATTGGCCGCAGTATTTCGCGGCCGCTCAACCTGGCGGTGGAGGTTGCCAATGATCTTGCTGCCGGCGATACGAGCCGGGATATTCCGGTCGATACCCGGGATGAAGCCGGGCAGCTGCTCAAAGCGATGCGCAAGATGAATCGCTCTTCACGTGACGCAGCGGCAGTTGCGAAGCAGATTGCCGAAGGCAAACTCAATATTGAAATACAACGACGCTCGGAAAAAGATGAACTGATGCAGGCCCTGAAGTCAATGGCGATGCGTCTGACCGATGTTGTCAGCGGGGTTCAGGCCTCGGCCGAGAATGTTGCCAGTGGCAGTCAGGCGATGAACGACAGCTCGATGCAGATGTCACAGGGCGCCTCGGAGCAGGCGGCCGCAGCCGAAGAGGCATCATCCTCGGTTGAAGAGATGGCGGCCAATATCCGACAAAACGCCGATAACGCCATGCAGACCGAGAAGATTGCCATTCAGGCGGCCAATCAGACTCGTGAGGGAGGGGTAGCGGTTGATCAGACAGTCAACGCGATGCGCGAAATTGTTGAAAAAATCAATATCATCGAAGAGATTGCCCGCCAGACCAACCTGCTGGCCCTGAATGCGGCGATTGAGGCGGCCCGGGCCGGTGAACATGGCAAGGGGTTTGCGGTTGTCGCCGCCGAAGTCCGTAAGCTCGCCGAGCGGAGTCAGGTTGCAGCCGGGGAAATCGGTGAATTGTCGGCGTCGAGTGTCGAAGTTGCCGAGCGGGCCGGTGAACTGCTCGATACAATTGTTCCTGATATTCAGAAAACTGCAGAACTGGTTCAGGAGATTGCGGCCGCCAGCCGCGAGCAGGATGCCGGTTCCGAACAGATCAACCGGGCGATTCAGAATCTCGACCAGGTAATCCAGCAGAATGCTGCGGCCGCCGAAGAGATGGCATCGACCTCGGAGGAGTTGTCAAGTCAGTCGGAGACCATGCGTGAGATGATGCAGTTCTTCGAGATTGGCGAACTCGAATCTCTATCCAGGGTTTCGCCCCGGAAGACGCCGCAGACGTTCGCGGCAAGACAGAATGTTCTGGAAGCTCCGGTCCATCCGGCGCCGGTAAAAAAACTTCGTTCTGGAGGTAACGGCAGTAAGGTCAACCAGTCTAAGGTCGACGCCACTGGCGGTCAGGCCCTTCTTGATAAGGATTTTGAGAACTTCTAGGTTGCGCACGGGTACTTGCCGAACCCGGGCAGGTTCAGCGGCTCGGGGTGAGACGTATTTCGATGAAACGGGCATGATCTGACCTGTCTGACCATTGTTTATAGATCCAGTATTCTATCCGAAATCAGCGTACTGCCCGGTTGCTGTTTCAGGTATGTCCTCCCCAAGCATATCCCGGATGCAGCAATCTGATCGGCAGAATGACCGGAGGGCCGGGTTTTCCTGGCCCTCCTTTCTTTTGGCATTGTTTTGACTTGTCTGCGATCTCTGTATAAGATGCGATCAGGACCCTATCGATCGTGGAGGCTATTATGACCAACCGTTTCATCATGACCGCTTTTGGAAAGGATCGGCCCGGAATCGTTGCCGACGTCACGAAAATACTGTATGAAAACGGCTGCAATCTTGAAGACAATACTATGACCCTGCTCGCCGATGAATTCACCCTGGTGCTGCTGTTTTCGGGGAAAACTGGCGTTGAAGAACTGTTGCTCAAGGAGTGTCGCCGGCTTGAAAAGGATAAGGGTATTTCTGCTTTTATCCGCCCACTCGAAGAACGCCGGGATGTCCGGCATCGCGGTTCGTTGAAATATACGCTCCACGTCGAGGGGATGGATCAGGCCGGTATTGTCTACAAGGTCAGCCAGTTTCTGGCTGACAACGAGGTTAATATCCTCGATCTCTCGTCACGGGTGATGGCTTCTCCCGGCAGCGGAACGCCGCTTTATATCATGGACATCGATGTGCTGATGCCTTCGGGCATGATCCTCGACAAACTTGAACAGGGGCTTTCCACCGTCGCTGATGAATTGCATGTCGATATTTCGGTCTCCCGATAATTCAGCCTGTTGAAATGATCGATATCGTTTAGTATTGCAAGGAGAACCCGGTATGGGTGTTGTTTCAATTGAACTCGTTCCCCGCAGTGAGGCCGCACTGGAGAAGGAACTGCAACTGGTCAAAAATCATTTTCCGGCCATTGATACGATTAATATTCCGGATCTGCTCAATTTTGATCTCAGGAGCTGGCAAGGCGGTGCTGTCGCGCAAAAACATTTCCCGCATGTCATCCCGCATCTGCGGGCGATCGACTTTGATCTCGACTCCGAGTCGCCTTTTGCCGGTTTATCCTCGGCGGGTGATTTCGCTGCTATGCTGGTGATTACCGGTGATCGGCCGCAGGATATGTCGCGCCGGGTCTACCGGACCAGCGTGATCAGGATGATCCGGAGTCTCAAGGCGGTCTACCCCGATCTGAAGATTTTTGCCGGGATTGATCCCTACCGTTCCGGAATCAAGGAAGAGCTCGATTATGCCCGCCGCAAGGTTGACGCCGGGGCTGACGGCTTCTTTACCCAGCCGTTCTTCGACCTTCGCCTGATGGAGATCTATCGTGATCTGCTGGCCGGGTACGATATCTATTGGGGGGTCAGTCCGGTGACCAGCGACCGGAGTCGTGATTACTGGGAGAATCGAAACAACGCAATCTTTCCACCCGATTTTGAGCCGACAATGAAATGGAATCGTGATTTTGCCCGCCGGGCGCTCGACTTCATTGACGAGAGTGACGGCAACGTCTATTTTATGCCGATCCGGGTCGA